>DAIEGU010000037.1 GCA_027356065.1 Gammaproteobacteria bacterium | reverse complement strand
GGCAAAAAACGCCTGTTCAGGATGACACCTTGAATTTCGTGACAGCCATTAGTTAGTCGCTGGCGCTTAATGATTTAGGAAGTGTGAGCGTTGCACGATAACATCGATTTCCTCTAAAAAATATTATGTCCAAATCAATCTGAATTAATAGAACATGGAGTGACATTGATCTTATAATGAAAATTATGTACACTTATTATGTACATAATGAGAGATAAGAGACAATGCGCAAAGTTAATGTCACTGAATTACGTAATCATTTACATAAATATCTGGAAAGTGTTCATAAAGGGACTGAAGTGTTAGTCACTTGGCATGGAGAGGTTATTGCACGCATTTTACCGCCGGTGGACAAAAAAAAAGAAGCATTAAGTCAATTGAAAGAGTTACGAAGTCATAGCAAAATGACAGATGTTATTTCTCCCATTGATGACAAATGGGAGGAAAATGATTGATTACTCTTGATACGTGCGCTCTCATATTCGATGCTTTATTTCCCGAAAAATTATCTACGGCAGCAAAAAAAGCTATTAATAATGGAGAAAAAAAGAAGCAACTTTTCTGCAGTGATATTTGTCTATGGGAAATTGCTATGCTTATTCACAAAAAACGATTAGAACCGGGTACGGATGCGCAGACTTTTATGCGTGTGATGTTAGAAGCTAGACAAATTCAAATCCTGGGTATCACTTTAGAAATCGCTGCCTTATCAGCCACTATCACTACAGACCATTTTGATCCGGCAGACAGAATTATTGCTGCTACTGCAATACAGCACAATGCTGAATTAATAACTTGCGACAAAAAATTGCATCGAATTTCTGGCCTTTCAATTATTTGGTAATCATTTCGCGACATCTTTGACTTGAAGATGTCATGAAATCAAATCAATTAATCATTTGAAAATGGATTATTGTAGACATTAAATTGCTTTTTCATCATGTCTATAATAAGATTTGAAATTTTTAAATGAAGGAACATACAGATGAAAAAAATATTAAATTTATTTTTTAAATTAAAAAAAGCAAAACCTGCTCTTTGTGAAGGTGGTTGCGGTTAGTTGTTGTTATAGCCAACAATTAAATGCGCTGCATTGCCTTCAATCATTTTTAAAAATAGTTTTTTTGTGAATGGAAAATTAAAATAATTCGAATGGAAAACATTGAAGCTTCTTGTTCTATTTCTTTAGATCAAGCTAAAAATTATATCTATTCTTTGGATTTTTCCAGATTAACTGAAAAGCTAATTAACCATGGCGGTTGGTTAAGAGATGATGTCGAAGAAACTTGCGTACAATATCGTAATTATTTTTTCTTACTTAAAAAATATGCCTCGTCCGACTATCAATCATTACCACCGTCAGAAGATATAGATGAGTTTTGGCATCAACATATTCTTGATACAAACGCTTATGTTAAAGACTGCGAATTAATCTTTGGTAAATTTCTACATCATTACCCCTATCTTGGCATTGATGGCAAAACAGATTTTCAATATTTGAATAATGCATTTCAGCAAACTCAAGCATTGTATTATAGAGAATTTGGCGTTTACATGACTCCGACAAAATCCAGATACCCAAAAGTTTTATATTTTTTTATGAAAAAATTATCAAAGTAATGATGAGTCATTAAAAAATCATTTTACGACGCTGATTAATTGCAAGGCTAAAAATGCGAGATACATACATTAGTGACAAAAGAATTAAATGGGCCCTAGGCTGGATAATGATGGTTTTTGCTTTTTCCGCCACCTGTGTCATGGCTAGACCTTCTAAACTGATTGAAAATATGACGTGGGAAGAAGTAAGAAACATCATACCTAAAACACAAGTTGTTATTGTTCCATTAGGTACGCCTGCAAAAGAACATGGGCCACATTTGCCCATGAATACGGATTTAATTGAAAGTGATTATTTACGTGATCGAGTATTGGAAAAAATACCTGGTGTAATTGCCGCTCCACTATGACTTATCAGTATTACAGTACATTTGTCGATTATCCTGGAACGATTAGCCTCAGTTTTCAAACTGCTTTGGGTGTTGTGCTTGATACTTGCCGTCTTTTGCATAAACAAGGTTTTAGAAAAATTTATATTCTGAATACAGGTATAAGAACGTTAGATGTTTTAACAGTAGCAAAAACCATTTTAGCTAGTGAAGGAATTCAAATGGATTACTTAGAGTCAAGGAAACTCATGGCACAACCTGAAATGCGTAAACTGATTAAACAGGCACGTGGAACGCATGCTGATGAAGTTGAAACGTCTATATTGCTCTATATCGCCCCATCCGTTGTTAATATGTCAAAAGCAATAAAAGATGATCGTCCTAGAACAGGTTTGCCAAATAGTGGTTTTACACCAGACCCTAACAATAAAATAAAATCCTATTCTCCAACAGGTGTTTGGGGCGATCCGACACTCGCTAGTAGAGAGAAAGGCAAGCTATTTACAGAAGCTTTGACTGATTATGTTATCAACGACATCAACAAATTTGCAGCCAGTTAATAAATTAAAAATGATGAATCTGTTAATGCTCACTTGTTTTGAAACGATTAATTGAATCAATTAATTTAATTTCACCAAGAAATTTCCCGGGATATATATTTTCTTCCAACCATTTACGCTCTAAATCTACGTCGTCTTGATATATTTCTTTTATCCACACCTTATTTAGATTGTCCCACTGATATTTTCTTAATTTTAATAAATCTTTCTTGTCGAACGGAGCGCCTAATGCTTTTACTAAAACTGAATTTTTTTGCGCGTTTTTTATTAGCTCAAATAAATAAGGAATAGAGCTGCCGTGTTTTTTTAAACTGAGAAGATAAACCAAAGCATCAACATCATTCAATGCCCTGTGTGAATCAGTAAAAAAACCGTGATAAATACTTAATACATCCAATTTATTTGAATTAAAACCGCAGGATTTCCAATCTACTTGCGTTAAAGAACAACCCCAAATTTTATTTTTAGAAACCTCAGAATGTTTGTCAATAAAATGACGATCAAAAGAAGAGTTATGAGCAATGACAATCGAACATTCTGATAATAATGTATTAACAACATCCCAATCAATTTTTCTCCCTTTCAACATCTCATTGCTTATTCCAGTAAGAGATTTTATCTCATCAGATAATGGTATTTGCGGATCTTCAAATTCAGAATAGGATACTCCTAAATTCAATATTTCAGCGGTGGTTCGATGAAATTGAAATAGTCTTACTCCAATCTCAATAATCTTATCATTTTGCTTATCAAGTCCCGTTGTTTCAATATCAACTACCGCACCAATCCCAATTGAATTAGAGGCTAGTTCATATTCATTAAATGAGAACATCTCATGACAAAATTTATTAAGAATAACTGTACGACCATCGCTTGATTTGCCAATCCAATTAAATGACATAAATTGTTCCTAGAATGAAAATTTCTTTACTTGTTCGCCATTTTTTATAAGCCAGCAATGATACGCGAATTTTTCGCTAATGATAATATCTCCATATATTGTTACAGTGCAAAATCCAGTATTGGGTAATTAGAAAAGGATGGCTATGCCGCAAAAAATGAGTGCTTGGAGTTTATTATGGATATCTTTTACCAGCATGATTGGATCAGGCTGGTTATTTGGCGCACTCTATTCTGCACATTTTGCAGGGCCTGCTGCAGTGATTGCATGGCCGCTCGCCGCTGTTTGTTTGCTGTTTGTCGCCTTGGCTTATGCAGAGGTAGCAACCATGTTTCGAGAAAAATATATTTTGGCGCTCTTGCCGCTTTACACTCACGGCCGCTTAACAAGCGTGATCATGAGTGGATTGGCTTGGATTTCGCTCGCAACAATTCCCGTTATCGAGACTCAAGGTTTAATTCAATATGCTAGTAATTATTGGCCTCATTTAGTTGTGCATCATGGGTTACATTATTCAATTATTTTTCCAGGTTATTTATTAGCACTCGCTTTACTATTTAGTTTTGTTTTACTAAATTATTTTGGCATCCGTTTATTCACGCGCATTAATTCTGGTTTTACGATTTGGAAAATATTGGTTCCTGGTCTCACCATCATTTCATTATTAGCTACTACTTATGATGCCAAAAATTTCTTCCAATATGACGGATTCATGCCGTATGGTTGGCAAGGTGTCATGGCTGCAATGTCAAACGGCGGTGTTCTTTTTTCACTATTAGGATTCAGGCAAGTTATCATCATGGCCAGTGAAGTCGAACATTTAGAAAAATATATTCCTATCATATTAATAAGTTCTTTATTGTTGACTGGCTTGCTCTACACGGCTTTGCAGTGGGCATTTATTGGGAGCATGCATGCGCAAGATCTTGTGCATGGCTGGGCTAATTTATCTTTTCCAGGCGATGCAGGGCCTTTTGCTGCCTTAGCTTTATTAGCAGGTATGATATGGCTAAGTTTATTACTTTATGCGGATGCATTTATCTCGCCTTATTCAACCGCTTTAGTTTACTCGACAACAGCTGCTTATATGTTAGCAGGCATGGGAAGCATGGATGATGCGCCACAATATTGTGCATTAAAAAATAAATACGAAACACCTTATGCGAGTTTAACAATTAATTTTTTCTTAGCGGCCGCTATGTTTTTTTTATTACAAGGCTGGCAAGCCATGTCTTCTTTTTTAGTAGCTGCTATGATGATTACCTATGCTGTCGGCCCTCTTTCTCTAATTTGTCTACGTAAGCAATTGCCTGACTATAAGCGACCATTTCGTTTACGTTATAGCGGATTAATTTCTTTTATCGGATTCTATATTTGCACAGCAGGTGTTTATTGGACAGGCTTAGACAGTTTAGTGAAATTGTTTGCATTGATATTATTAGGCTTGGGATTATATTTATTTAACTATTTTGTATTTAAAAAATCACGCTATGCACTCGATATCAAAAACGCATTATGGCTGCTAGGTTATATCGTAGGATTAGGTATTTTTTCTTACTATGGAAATTATGGTGGAATAAAACGTATTCCAATTTATTGGGATTTATTTTATTTACTTGGTTTTGTTTTCATTATTTTCAATCTAGCCATTTTCTCCCGCAAAGCTGAGACTTATACAGAGACGATCATTGCGAATCAAATCGTTTAAAATTTGAATATTTTTAATGACAAATTCAGTGTATAAGTCTTTTCCGTGACTGTTTACATTTTAGGAGTTAGGAATGGATATTCAAATAGGAAATTATTCACTTAATGGCAACCTCACCAGGTTGGGATGTTCGTCACGCACTTACTGTTGCTATGCGAGCTAATACTAGATATTGGGTAAATAAAAATAATTATGTACCTATGACATTTTTTGATGGTGCTTGCGGCTTGATGTGGGCAGCGAAAGATTATAATTATCCAAAAGAAGTGATCATTAATGCATTTGCCAGAGTAGGAATTCAGATTAGCGAAGCGAGTTGTCCCAAGAATTAAATAATCTATTTTTAGAAAGGAAGTGTTATGTCAAGTAGTCGTGAGGAAAAAACGTCTATTGTTACGGATAGCGAAAAAGCGAAAAAATATAGCTATGAAGATTATGGTAAAACTATTTTTGTTGGAACGATTGCTGCAACAATTTCTCGTTTTGCGACTTGGAACCTTGAAATGGGATATTATTTTAAAATGCAATTGCCGGAACAATCCTATCCTCAACATTATCGAAAAGCTTTTTCCAAAGAAGCGTTGAAACAAGGTGGATTTGATAGAACAGGATTTTGGCAAACATTAGGTAAAGGTTTTTCTAATGGCGCAACGTGGGCTTACTTTGATGCTTTTCATCCGAATCTTTCTTCAACCGAGCGAGTTATTTATGTCACAACAGTTAGCACTATTCTTGAAACAGCATGCACAACAAATGCTGAAAAAAGAAAAGTAGATTATTTTGCTAATTTAAGTGCAGGAAAAACAGTACATCCAGGTTCATATTATTTTGATCCAGCATTTACAAAGTTTGTTGGCATTACATTGGCACGTGGATTTTGGTCAGGTATATGGACTTTTGGCGGCATAGAAGTAGCAAATAAATTGATTACACCTTGGTTTCCGGAATCAATGAAAAACAGTGCTTGGATTAGTGCAACGAGTGGTTTAGCTGGCGCGATGATTGCACAACCCTTGATTATGCCTGCCATTACGCTACAGACAGAAGTATTTAAAAATCCAACGCTACCTGTATCCACCATAGTAGGGCAATTTTGTTATAATAAAACTAATTGGGAAATAATTCGTGGATCGACAACAGGAGCATTAGGTCGAGCACTTTGTAATGGTCCGCGTTATGCGTTCATGTTAGGGCTAACCAAAATAATAAAATCTGTCATTGACTCGCCCCCTCCAACAGCGCCTCAAACAAAATCCGAGTATGGTTTTATGCGATTATTTAAAAGAAAACCAGAGAATGATGATGTTCTACAATCTAAAGTAAAGATTAAATTAAGCGAAAGAGAACTTATAGATACTGTTTTAGAAGAATCGATTGGATTACGTCGGTAATAGAAATGACAAGTAAAGTAAGGAATGCTGGAGTAAAATTTTTTGCATGATTTTTGATGGTTATCACGGTTGTTGCGAAAATAATTTTTGTCATCCTGAGCAGGCTGTTTTTTAGTCTGTGAAGGATCTTTTTATTAGTATCTGATCCTTCTCAGGCCAAAGAACGGCCTGCTCAGGATGACACATTTGAGTTTTGTAATAGTAACTATACTAGGTTAGGTAATAAGTTGAGAAATGCGTTAAATATACGTAAACAAATTTATTGGAGAAGCCATGTTAAGGAAACAAAAATTTAATTTTTTACCGTCTTTTATTTTGTCTTTAATTCCATTTGCAGTATCGGCACAACCATCTATAGATCATGTGGTCGTTGCGCCTTCTTGTCTTTTAAAAAACAGGGAAGCAAATTATCAAACTTTATCTACCACTAAAAATCTCAAATTGATTAAAGTGAATGATGAAGGAATCAAACAATTGATCGATGCAAAAACAATGTATCAACGTGAAGCATGCGGCGGTTTTATAGATGTCACAGAAGCTTGGAATAAATCTCAAGCGCTGCATTCATTTAATGTAAAATCATTTTTAACAATTTACGAACATCCGCTAACCTCTTCGTTCAAATTTAAAATAAATAATGATGTGAAATATCACACTCAAGTTAATCAATTATTCAGTCAAATGAATGCAGAAGATATGTGGGCTGATCTGACTATTCTCACCAGCAAATATAAAAATCGTAATGCTTATACAAGTACCGGTGCCGATGTAGCAAATTGGTTGGTATCGCAAGTTAAAACAATGGTAAATAGTAATCGAACTGATGTGTCTATTACGACTATAGCCACTGGATTTATGTATTCGCAGCCGTCTGTTGTGGTCAAAATTGGCGAATCCAATGAACCAGGTGTTGTGATTGGTGCACATATGGATGCTGTTCCTGGCTTCTTTTCAGATAGACCAGGTGCTGATGACGATGGCTCAGGCACAGTCACTGTATTGGAAGTCGCGCGCGTTTTGCTTACAAGCAATATGAAATTTAAAAAACCAATTTATCTTGTTTGGTATGCGGCTGAAGAAGAAGGTTTAGTGGGTTCACAACATGTTGTTGCTGATTTCCAAGATAAAAATATTCCGGTGCAAGCAGTCATGCAGCTTGATATGGTCGGTTATGCAAATAAAAATGATCCAACAGTGTGGCTGCTGACAGACAATGTGAATGCTGAATTAAATACATATCTCAAAAAATTAATTAATGAATATGTTAAACGACCCATAGGAGAAACAACGTGTGGTTATGGTTGCAGTGATCATGCAAGTTGGTCAGATAAAGGTTATGCGGCTTCTGCACCTTTTGAATCTTCTTTCAAAACAATGAATCCTGATTATCATAAAGCCACCGATACGATGGAGAAATTGTCACTCGCACATATGGCAGATTATGCAAAACTAGCGACAGCATTCGCAGTTGAGCTTGCAGGGCCTGTTGAATAAAACGTTATTGCTGTGTGAAATTTGTTATTCCCCCCACCCTAGCCCTCCCCCGCAAGGGGGGAGGGCTAGGGTGGGGGGAATAAACTCAATATTTATTTATCTACAAATATATATACCCTGCTCGCTACCGACTATCTTTTTGCGAAAAGTGGTTTGCTTGATAAATTCCCGAATTTTCTGTGCCAACAAATAGACTATCTTGATTAACAGCGAAAGACTTGGTATGCAAATTCATTAATCCTTCATTCATCGGAAGCCAAGATTTTCCTTCATCAGCAGAAACATACACACCTTTTTTATACTCACTGCTGTAGAGAACATTAGGATTTGATGGGTCTATTGCAAAGCCATTAATAGGATAATTTTTTCTATCGCTTGATTTAATCAGTTGCCAACTTTGACCCCTATCAGTGGATTTATATATTCCCGAAGTTAACGCGATATATAATTTTTCAGCAGCAACCGGATTTACTGCTATAGCCACAGTTGTTCCT
Source organism: Gammaproteobacteria bacterium (assembly GCA_027356065.1). Classification (GTDB taxonomy): domain Bacteria; phylum Pseudomonadota; class Gammaproteobacteria; order DSM-16500; family DSM-16500; genus Aquicella. The sequence goes on along the minus strand of DAIEGU010000037.1, from coordinate 20,720 downwards.
AATTCTGGAGAAAATGTAGCTGATCTTTGCCAAGATTTGCCGCCATCCGTACTTTTATAAATACTTTCTTGATTACGGTAAAGTGCCAAGCCTGCAGCATAAATTTCTTTTGTATTTTGCAGGTTATAAGCCATTGCTTCTACAGTGACGTCTTTCAACTTATCGAGACGATCGAATTCTTGCCAAGATTTACCCCCATCTTCACTTTTTAATATGACAGGTGTAACGGTAAAAACGGGTGAAGTCGGATCTTCCTGAAAAGTGTCTTCAGCTGCTGCAAACATTTCATTGGGGTTTGATGGATTAGCAACAATAGAATGAACAAAAAAATCACCGCGAGCACTATTAGGTACATTCGAAATTAATTTAGCAGGTGTCCATGTTGAGCCATGATCTGTGCTGCGATAAATAAAAGCAAATGGCGTATTTCTTCTTTCATTCCAGTGTAATCCAACAGTCACATTCGAAGAAACATGCGGTGTAACAGTAATTGCCTCTATAGAATTAGCGCCTTGTAATGCAGTTTCAGTTGCTTGCTTCCATGTCTCGCCATCTTGCATTATCCATAATCCTCGTAGCAAACTGCCTGCAAATAAATAACGAGAATCTGTAAGATCAGAAGCAAGCTTGTCAATGGTCAACGTTGGTAGTTTCCAATTTAATGATTTCCAAGTTTTTCCTCCATCGACAGAATGTGATAATAAAAAATCTGCGCCGGTGAGAAATAATTCATCTGGATTTTTTGGATGTTGCGTTAAGTTATGATATTGAGGATAGGAAGGAAATGTATAAATCTTGTTCCAACTTGCCCCATTATCGGTAGATTTATATAAGTTGTACCAAGTAGTCACATAAATTTGTTGTGGTTTTTTTTCATCAATCAAAAAAGAAACGATATCAGCAGGACTATTATTTACGTAAGACCACGTTGTTCCGTTAGACGCGGTAAAAAGCCCGTTACTTGTTCCTGCATATAAAAGATTGGAAATAGGATGATAAGACAATTGCTGGAATGCAATGCCTGCAGCGGGTAACTGGCCTGATTGCCAAGTTTTTCCGCCATCTACACTTTGCAATAGCGCAGTGGATTGAACGACTCTTTTTCTCATTAACCCTAATGTCAGGTTAGATGGATTCAACGGATTGATAGCGATGGGAGAAATAGTTTGGTTTGTAGGAAAAGAATAATTTAACTCGGTCCATGAAGCTCCATCATTATCAGTTTTAAAAATACTAGCAGCATCATTATCATCTTGATTTTGAGTGACTGCATAGAGCGTTTCACGGTTTAGAGGATCAACAAGTAATGTTTGAATAGTTTTTTTCGTCAATCCATTATTGATTGGTTGCCAAGTTTCACCATTATCTAAACTTTTAAAAATTCCTTGGTCTTGAGTACTGACGTAAATCTCGTCTTTTTTATTAGGATTGATTATCAAATCGGTGATGGCATGGCCATTAAAATATTCAAGGCCTTTTGCATCCCATGAAAGACCTGTGTTTTGACTCTTATATAAGCCACCTAAATCAGTTGTTATAAAAAATATATCAGGATTATTTTTATCGATGACGAATTGTTTGACATGTGGAACAGCATCCAAGCCATTATTAGATTGATGCCAAGTCGGTTGCTGAGCTTGTACACTGGATATAGGTAATAATACAAACAAAGATAGTAAGGGCAAGTAATTTTTTATTTTCATTTTGTGCGCCAATTTTTCTATTAAAGGTATGTGCATTGTAAGCATGTGCGTTTTTTTGTAAAGACTTAGCGAAATATTAAGGTTTGCTTAAACTGGACGTTGGCCATTTTTTAAAAATGGCCAACGACGTTTGATTTAAGAAATATAAGAGTGATTGCTTAATAAAGCCCAGATGCGATCATCTTCTGTACCAATACGAAACACAGAAATGCCGCGCAAATTAAACTTCTTAGCTAATGCTAATTTTGCTTTAAATGAATCAACATCTTCTAAATAAACGTATTCATTTAACCAATTATGTTCATATACTGAATAATTTATTTTGTATTTTTTATTCCAAAATAAATCACCATGATTTCTTTTGATAATAGAGTTTGCATCTGCATAACTAATTTCAATATTGTGCAAAGAAACGGTTGAATGGCCACTAAACCAATAGACGGAATAAGCAGGTATACCTAATGAAAGTTTTTCTGCTGGAATATTTTGTAACGCATTGGTAATTGCTGCTTCAGTGTAATCGGCACTTGCGGTAGGCCCTGGAATTGTACCATCGGGATGTTGATTATAAGCCATGAGGGTAATGAAATCTGCGATTTCACTGAGTGCTTTTAAATCGTAAACACCTGACCAGTTTTTATAAGTTTTGCGTAAGAAGACAGAATGATACATTTCTTTTTTAAACGCTGGGATAATGGCGAAGCTTATTTTATAACCTTCTTTATGTAAAGCATAAGCAGCGTGTTGGTAGAATCGTGTTAAAAGATATTTGTCTTGAATTGAAATGCCTTCAAAATCAAATTGCACACCGTATAAGTTATGTTCTTTGCATGCAGCAAGAATGGACTCAATCGCTTTTGCTTGCGCAGAAGGTGATGATAAAAATTGATGCGCAATAGAAGGTTCAAACCCGGCATTAGTTACCATGGCCATTAATTTGATCGAATACGCTTTCGTTACTTGTGATAGTTCATCATTAATAAAACCAGTGACGTCACCTTTTTTATTCACTCTATAAGCTTGCGATATCAGAATTTGAATTGACTGATGGTTTTCGCGGATTTTAGATAAAGTAGCAGCTAATGTTTGTATTTGCTTTGGGCTGCTAGCATGCAATAAATAAAAAACATTTTCTGCTGCATTTACCAGCGAGCAGAATAATGAAAAATAAATTGTGACGATCAGGCTAATTAGTAATTTCATGGTCATCAAAGATAATATGCGTGAATCAGGGCATTTTACCGAATTGGACAAAGAATTGCCAATTTTATTGAGGAAATGTTGTTCTTGCGGCAAGCAAGCTTTATTACTTAATCTATGATAATTGCGAACGTGCGTTTCGGGGTCAGGCCTGACCCCGGGGGCAACAAGTACGGTTGGCAAGAGAAATCTGCAAGAATATCTACATCACAAAGGACTGATATGACCAACACAATTTACCCAGTGTCTCCAACGCTTGCTCAACAAACATCTATTTCTGAATCTACTTATCGTGAATGGTATGCGCGATCAATCAATGATCCAGAAGCGTTTTGGGCGGAACAAGCATTAAAATTTATTACTTGGATGGAACAGTGGGAAAAAGTATTAACGGGAGCGTTTGACAAATTAGATGTACGTTGGTTTGCTGGAGCAAAATTAAACGTATCTTATAATTGCATTGATAGACATTTGACTGATAAAGCACAACAGCCTGCTATTATTTGGGAAAGCGATGATGGTAAACAATCAAAGACCCTTACTTATCAAGAGTTGCATGAACACGTTTGTCGTTTTGCGAATGTATTAAAAAAATTAAATGTTAAAAGAGGCGATAGAGTTTGTATTTATTTGCCTATGATTCCCGAAGCTGCCATCGCTATGCTTGCTTGTACACGTATTGGAGCAGTGCATTCTATTGTATTTGGTGGCTTTTCATCTGAATCGCTTAAAAATAGAATTCTCGATGCAGATTGCCGTATTGTTATTACTGCGAATGAAGGCATTCGTGGAAATAAAATTATTCCATTGAAGAAAAATGTTGATAAAGCATTGGAAGAATGTCCTGATGTCACAGCTGTCGTTGTTGTTAATCGTACGCAGAATACTATCCCTTGGAATGAGAAACGTGATTATTGGTATCACGAAATTTCAAAAGAAGTAAAAAGTGAATGCGAACCTGCTGTAATGGATGCTGCTGATCCTTTATTTATTTTGTATACGTCTGGATCAACGGGCAAACCTAAAGGTATTTTGCATGGCACTGCTGGATATATTTTATATGCAGCCATGACACATAAATATGTGTTTGATTACAAGGAAGGTGAAATTTATTGGTGCACAGCAGATGTTGGTTGGATTACTGGTCATACTTATTCCGTGTATGGTCCGCTTGCAAATGGTGCAATTACATTAATGTTTGAAGGTATACCGAATTATCCTGACTTTTCTCGCTATTGGGAAATAGTCGATAAATATCAAGTTAATATTTTATATACTGCACCAACTGCTATTCGCGCGCTACGACGTGAAGGTGATGAATGGGTAAAAAAATATAGTAGAAAAAGTTTACGTATATTAGGCACCGTTGGTGAACCTATTAATCCTGAGGCATGGGAATGGTACTATCAAGTGGTTGGCGATGGTCATTGCGCTATTGTTGATACTTGGTGGCAAACTGAAACAGGCGGCATCATGATCACGCCTTTACCGGGTGCGACGCCATTAAAACCTGGTTCTGCAGCTTGGCCATTCTTTGGTGTGGTAGCTGATATTGTAGATGATCATGGTAAATCTGTTGCGACTAACAAAATGGGAAAACTCATTATCAAACAACCCTGGCCTGGCATGATGCAAACCGTTTATGGTGATCATGAACGTTTCGTTAGTACATATTTTAGTGAAGTCTCTGGATGCTATCTGACGGGTGATCAAGCACATCGTGATGCGGACGGTTATTTTTGGATAGTGGGCAGAAGTGATGATGTTATCAAAGTATCTGGTCATCGAATTGGTACACAAGAAGTAGAAAGTGCACTTATTATGCATCCATCTGTTTCTGAAACAGCCGTAGTAGCAGTACCTGACGATATCAAAGGCCAAAATATTTATGCATTTGTTACTTTGAAAGCAGGATTTCCTTCTTCAGCAGAATTAAAAAAAGAATTAATAGAAACTGTACGCCATAATATTGGACCAATTGCAATACCAGGCTATATACAATGGGCAGAAGGATTACCAAAGACACGCTCAGGAAAAATTATGCGTAGATTACTGCGTAAAATTGCGAATGGCGAAACATCCGACTTGGGTGATTTATCAACGTTAGCTGATCCTAGTGTGGTCGATGAATTGATTAATTTAAAAGCTGGAAAAAAGACGGAATAGAGTGTTGATGCCGAATTCATTATTAGACTAGTTATTCCATACTTGTTGTCCAGGTCCCGCAACAACACCCAACAAGTGCGGGACGATAAGTCTATAATATTATTTCGGCTTTCCGATACGATTCACGACTTCTGTAACGCCATTATCTTCCAATTCGTCTAGCGCTTTTTGTTCTATAGTTAGTTCCCTATTATTTTTATTTAATGCATTATCAAATAATTTTTTTGCATCACTTGTTTTTGTATTAACAAATCTTGTCACTGTTGCCCCAGCCTTTTTTAATTCGGGTAAACGTTGGAAACCTCTTGGAAATAGACGCATAGCAAATCCTTGCAGTTTTCTTTGATCTTACTCATATTTTGACAAGATCACAAAAGAAAAAATTATGGTCTCATAAATCGTCTTTCAGTCGTTACGTTTTCATCTGCTACTTGTTGCTTAATATAAGTCACAATTTTTTGTACTTCAGCATTTTTGGAAGCTACTTTTTCAAGCACATCATTATTTAAAATAGTGAAAACTTTATCTTTACCATTGTATGTTGCATAAGCATGTTGATGAGCATTCTTATGATCAACATGATTAATTGTTGGATCAACAAAAATAATTTCTTTATCTTTAAATAATTCAAAGCATTCTTTTACCAGTGCATCCAAGCTAATTTCTTCAGATAATGGATAAATTTCTTCCGGTGATGAAGCTAACGGATCAATATGAGATTTTTTCACAAAATCGATTAAACTAGGAAGATCGCGCACAATCATTTTATTATCACGACAGACAAAAGTAGCAATTAATCCATCATTACCTGATTGTTTTCGCATTTCGTCAGTATTATGTATTGTCATTAGTACTTCTTGGCCAACAAAATGAGCAGCAATTTTTGGCACATCTTGACTTACTAATTGTTGCCCACCTAATACAACACAAACGGGTGGTAATTTTTCGCCTGTTGCTTGAAAGCGTTCAAAATTTCCTGTGACTGCTTTTCCAGGGTCACAGGTAGTAATCGAAATACGAACTTGGCTGTTATGAATAAGACCGAGATTGATTTCTTCAATAAGTGGACTCACTGCTTCTACTAATACATGCGGGCTTATATTACGCTCTAACACTTTTCTTTCGATTAATTCTAAGGCTATTTCTGTTAGCATACGGGATTCATCTTGTGTATATAAACCACGTAAAATAAGATCTGTTCCTAATGAAGGATCATTTAAGAGAAGTGGTTTGCGAAATCTATCAGTAGAAATAAATGCCATTTCTGAAAGCGCTATGCCATGTTGCGTCAGAAAATGATGCGTCAATGTGGATTTTCCAGTTGCAGGGCCACCAGCAATAATTTGAGTTAACTTATCTTTAGCAATATATTGATCTAACAATAGAATTTGTTCGCGATTAGCTGCACTGACTTGTTCTAATGGGGCAATACGTTGTTGAGCAACTTCTGCAGATACAACATCAACGACAACATCATATACCTTTTCTTTAATTATTTTGCGTTTCTCATCATTAATAAGAATTTGAATAGTAATTTCAGCAGCTTCTTCTTCGGTGAATGATTTGTTTTTTCTAATGTTAGTATAAATACTAAAATATTTTTCCATTACCGCATCATCCATGATGCCTTTATGTTTACACTGTTTAATTGTTTCGATTATTGAATGTTCAGCATGTTTAAATTCTTCAATAAACATTTCTTTTTTAGCTTGAATAATAGGTAAAACTTTAGCATTTAATGATTTGCAAATAGAGACGAAATGTTCATCATTTTCAATTTGTAATTCTGTTGCAGCAACAATAGAAACATATTGTTGTGCAGTGCGTATTTCATTAAATACAACTAAGTCTCTTAAATTTCTCTGCACATTTGAATGAGCCCGGTTCTTTTTGCCTAATGCTTGAAAGTGAATGGCGAGGCTTTCTGATGAATTTAAAATATAATTCGGATTAAGAATAGTAAAAGTACCTGTCATTTCTTTTTGCAATTTAGGATCTAGAAGAACATCGATTGCTCGAGGTGAAGTGATATGTGTCCATGCTGCTGTCGTTTTTTTACTAAAAAATCGGATAGAACTAAAATTTGAAGATTTTTTTGTGGAGAGAGAAAATGCTGAAGAAGAATATATTTTCCATCCTGCAAATTCAAATTGCTTAGTAACGTTAGTAGTGATTAAAGAATGGGTGCGGAGCATGTACAAGACCTCGTTTGTGTGTGTATTTTTTTGAAGGTTTTAATTATAAAAAGGACGCTAAATTTTGTTCGTCACCTTAACAAAGACAACTTAACAAAATATTAACAAGACTAAGAGTGGCTACTGCTACAAATAATCCTATATCTAAAGATGCTGTTGTTTTTGTTATTCTTTTGGCAGAATGACCGGCTCAGAAATCTAAAAGTAAGGACAACAAAATGCGAATCCATGCTGTTATACATGCTGCGTTTGAAAAATTAGGCGCAATAGAAAATTGGATTTTGAAGCATCACCACCGTTTATCAATCACAAATACTTATTTAGGTGAGACACTGCCGGATGTTTCTAGTTTTGATATGTTGATTATTATGGGCGGTCCACAAAGTCCTTCGAAATTAGATAAATATCCTTACTTACGTGATGAAATTAAATTAGCAAGTGCAGTTATTGCTGCAAATAAAGCGATGCTCGGCATTTGTTTGGGTGCGCAGATTATTGGTGAGGCATTAGGTGCAAAAACAGAGCAAAGCCCGCATAAAGAAATTGGTGTTTATCCAGTCGAACTAATGCAAGCTGCTCAAGATGATCCATTGTTTCAACAATTTCCAGATACATTTGATGTGATGCATTGGCATAATGACATGCCTGGGCTTTCAGCAGATAGTCGATTATTGGCTAAAAGTGCAGGATGTCCGCGACAAGCATTTGCTTATGGTGATAGAGTTTATGGTCTTCAATTTCACATGGAAATGAATGAAGAATTAATACGCGGCATGATTTTGCATTGTGAAAGTGATTTAACGACATCGCAATATGTTCAATCCGCTCAAACATTATTAGCACTTGATCTTGATGCGATTAATCAAAAAATGCACCAAGTTTTAGATTATTTGGCAGCACAAGTTAATAAATCGTAAGTTATAAGAGAAATATAAATACTATGAATAAGCTAATCAAATTTGTAATTTCAACATTATCATTAACGATGTCATTTACAGCGTCTGCCTCCACATCAAACGCTGATGCAGAAATTGTCAAGCAAGCTGTTACCACCATGATGCAACAACATAACATTCCAGGTGTTGCAATTGAATTATATGTTGATGGAAAACCAGAAACTTATTTTTTTGGTTACGCAAATAAAGCCAAAAAACAACTTATTACAGATAAAACAATATTTGAAGTGGGTTCAATTACTAAAGTGATGACAAGTCTTTTATTAGCGCAACAAGTAGATGGCGCTAAAATGCAGTTAGATGATTCAATCACTAAAGCATTACCACAATTACCAACGGCATTTGATGACATCTCGTTTAAAAATCTCGCGACTCATACATCGGGTTTACCATTTACTGCGCCTGCATTTGTAAAAAATAAAAATCAACTTGAAGTATATTTCAAAACATGGGAACCGACAGCTTCTGCAGATGAAGAATGGACTTATTCTGATTTTGGTATGGGAATGTTAGGTGATGGGCTTGCAGCGCTCACTCATAAAAATTTTAATCAACTTTATCGTAAAAATATTTTGGCACCATTACAAATGCAACTCATTGGTTTAACTGTGCCAGCTAATTTAATGCAATATTATGCGCAAGGTTATGACAAGAATGATCTTCCTACTAAACCCATTCAAAGCGGTTTATTTCCAGCAGCAGGTGGTATGAAAATGTCTGCAGATGATATGCAGCATTTCTTGAAAGCAGCCATTGGCCTGCCAGGTACACCGGATAGAATTTTTTATCCGATGCGCATGACCCAAGCAGCTTATGTTAAATTAGCAGATAAAATGCAAGGACTAGGCTGGCAAATTCATTCTTTAGAGTCCGAGGAAATTGCAGGATTATTAGCAGAAGAAACGCCAACTAAATTTGGCCCTTATTCTGTAATCAAAATGATAGAGAAACCAAAATTTGATGGAGATAGTTTAATTGATAAAACTGGAACGACAGACGGTTTTCGTACTTATGTTGCAGTCATTCCAAATAAGAAAACAGGTATTGTTGTGTTGATGAATAAAAATATAGATGATAATTCACTAGTAAATACAGCGCGTGAAATTCTTTTTAAGATAAATAAAATAGAACCACCAAAAGCAGAAGATAACCAAAAAGCGTAAATTATTTTTTCATACTCAAGATTTGTTAGTGTGCATTTCAATTAGTGCAGATAGTCTTGTTGTAATATAAGTAATTCGTTGACAATTTTGTCAACGAATTATCTAGTCTATCCAGCAGTGATGAGTAAAAACAACAATTTGTTCTTGACTAATATTGTAAAAAAATAATAAATGTTTACAAAATTACTTGTCCTATTGATTTCTCATATTCAAAAGTAATTCTTCATCAGGGCGGATTTCATAACCAGAACTAGAAATCAATTTTTCACTCACATTCATTTCATGAGGTCTAAAAAAATTAGAAGATGATTTATATCTACTGGTTGGTTTATCAATCTTATCAGTCTGAATATTCTCTATCATGTTAGCATTTTCTATCGATATTATTTTGGTTACTGGTTTTTCTACGTGGAACTCATGCTGACCCGTATAACCAAGAGAATGCGATATTTCACGACGATGTAGTTTAGGCGATTCGTGATTACTTGTTTCTGGTCTTGCTTTTATTAAAGTGAATTCATCGTTAGGTGTATAGCCCGTTTTAGATGGCTTCGATAAGAAATTTTCTCTAAAATCTTTATAAAAATCTCTGGTAAAAGAATTCAATTTTTTTCCATAATGAGATTCTTCAGATGGAAGTTTATCAATCGGATTTAATAAACTAACATCGCCATTTTGTTTTACAAATTCACTAGCTTTATAGTGGTAAATTTGTTTTTCGGAAGGCGCACGAGTGTGATCTATATAAACTAAGTTTGAATTTTTTGAAACGTTATAGTAATACTCAACTTGATCTAACATTTCTTCATTCGTAGGTGTGTAATGGCCGCTTTCATTACTTACTGAAAGCATGATGCCGGCAGGAAGCGTATTATCTAAGCTATTTTCATTATTAATTTCACTGAAGCGAAAATAACCGGCTGATAAAACATTGTTACCTTCAGTAAAAAAAGAATGATGTACGTTTGGATCTTCATTGTCATTAATTTTATAACCGTATAATGTTTCATCCATTCCGCGCGCATATAAATAACGCCCACTCGCAACTTCACCGTTTATATAAAAAATTCCTGTTTCAGTATTAGGCGAAAGTATGTATTGTTTTTTTTCTTCATCAGTAAAATAGAGACCTTTAATACCCATTCCAAAAGAATATTTTTCATATGCACGTTCATCTAAAAAATGTTCGTTTAATTTAATTCCTTCATTTCTAATTAGCATGAAACACCCTGATTATGTATGTGTGCCGCTATTTTAAAAGTAAAAGATTAAAGGTAAATTAACCCTCAATTAAGGAAATATTAAATGTGATTGTTTATTAATTTTTTTTATTGTTTTATGTTGCTAACATGCATTTTTATTTTCATTAAGGTGCCATCCACCACCTAATGCTTTAATCAATTGCACACTAGCAATCTGACGACGCGTACGAATGTTGACAGTTGAAAGTTCATTTTGCAGAGCAGTTGTTTGTATAACAACTACATCAAGATAAGTGGTCAATCCTCCTTTATAACGATCTAACGCTTGTTGTAATGCTAAATTTGCACTTTTGGTTGCAGCTGATTGTGTTTTATTTTCTATATCTAGTTGACGTAATGCAGCTAGATTATCTTCAACTTCTTGAAATGCATTCAAAACAGTTTGTTGATAATTTGCTACGGTTTCATGATATCGGCCCCAAGCTTGTTGGTTTAAGTTATAAATTTTACCGCCATCAAAAATGGTTTGTGTTATAAAAGGCATGCTTGAACTATTAAAAACAGTCAGTAGTGCTGATGGGCCTAATGACCATATAAGACTGGGTTGCGTAAGCAAATTTCCAAAAGACCTGCTTTCAAAGCCTATACCTGTTGTTAAATTAAATTGCGGAAAAAACGCGGCGCGTGTTACACCTATATCAGCATTTGCTGCTTGTACCAATTGTTCTGAATTAGCAATGTCTGGTCTTCGCTCTAATAATGTGGATGGTAAATTAGGATCAATGGTGACTTGTTTGAATTTATAATTGCTTAATGGTTTTAAAGCGAAATTTCTTGGTATTTCACCAATTAAAATAGCAATAGCATGTTCTAATCGGCTGCGATTTAAATGCATATCAGCAGACATTGTTTTTGGCCTAAATCAAATAATTTTTGTTCTGATAGTTTATTGCTTGATAAAACTAATTGAATGACTGGCACGGTTGATGCTGTATAACTAAGGACTAAAGGAGGTTTCGTTCCTTGTGGTAAATTTCTCAAAATTGTTTGTGCAATGGCAATCACTTGACTTAATGCAATGCCGATTTGTACTGTTGGATGAAAAAATATTTTGGTTACGCTGACGCCAAGCAATGATTGCGATTCAATATGTTCAATGTCATTTACCGTTGTCGGTAAAACACGCTCAAATGGACTAGTGATGCGACCAGCCATTTCAGAAGGAAGCAGTCCAGTGTAAGTCCAAACAACGCTGACGACAGGAATATTAATATTAGGAAAAATGTCTTTTGGTGTTCGAATGATGGCTAATGTGCCAAGAATAAGCAGCAAAAGCGCAAATACTATAAAGGTATAGGGTCGGGAAAGCGCTATTCGTACAATCCACATGTATCATTCGTCCATTGAAGTCTATTAGCTTCTTTCTATCTGAATCGCGTGTCAAGTAGATCAGGATCTAATCAAATGAAAAATGACTAGTAGCGTATCTATATAGTGGGCGCCATATGACACGGTTAAAAACGAGCACTAATATGCACATGACTCCTACACCTAAAAGGATGTGAGGGTAATTTCCGGCATTAGTGTAGTGAGTAATATAAGCACCTAAACCTTTTGCTTCTAATTTTATACTGCCCCAACTGGCAACTTCAGCAACAATACTAGCATTCCAAGCGCCGCCCGCTGCAGTCAATGCGCCTGTTATATAGTATGGAAAAATAGCGGGTAAAATTAGCCGGCTAAAACGCAGCCAACCTTTTATGCTGAAATTATCTGCTACTTGTAAGAGATCTTGCGGAATGGTTGATGCGCCTGCAATCACGTTAAATAAAATATACCATTGCGCTCCAAGGATCATGAGTGGGGTCAACCAAATATTAGGATTTAGATGATAGACAGCGATAGGGATCACAATAAATGGATAAAGAAGATTAGCGGGAAAGGCAGCAAGCAGTTGCGCGGCGGGCTGGCCTATTTGCGACATCTTGGGTTTAAGTCCAATCCACACACCGATGGGTACCCATATAAAAGAACAAAGAATGACGAGCGTAAATACACGGGATGCAGTCAAAAGACCAAGAAAAAATACATATTTGATTTCATTTATTGAAATATTTTTACTGACGTATCGGCCTACGTAAATTAATGCGCTGATACAAATAATAAAAGTGACACTGTTCCAAAATAAATTTATCCAGTGTTCATCAGGTGTGTTATTAAAAGCTTTTTGTTCGGATGCAGGTGATGAAAGAAAAATTTTTAAATTTACAAAACGATCAAATAGAACAATAAGTTTTTTTCCAATATATTGCATGATGCGCGTATGTTGAAATAAAGCAATTACCCATGATTCCGGTTCTTTTTCCGCGCCTTCTTGTTCGGATTTGAATTTTTCAGCCCAGGTAACGAGTGGACGAAATAAAAGTTGATCGTAGAGAATGATAACGATAAACATGGCTAAAACAGCATAAATAATGGCATGAATATTAGCTGCATTAATTGCAGTTGCGATATAAGAGCCGATCCCTGGCAACATAATAGTTTGATTGGAAACAGTGATGGCTTCAGCAGCAACAACAAAAAACCATGCGCCCGACATGGACATCATGGTATTCCATAATAATCCAGGCATAGAGTATGCAACTTCAATTAACCAAAAACGCTGCCAAGCAGAAATGTGAAACATGGTGGCAGCTTCTTCTATATCAGCGGGAACAGATTTTACTGTTTGATAAAAACTAAGTGTCATGTTCCAAACTTGCGAAGTGAAAACAACAAAAATAACAGCGCTTTCAGGGCCTAACAAACTTCCCGGAAAAAGTGCAATGAATGCGGTAATTGTGATTGATAAAAATCCAAGAATAGGAACAGATTGTAAGACATCAAGCATAGGGATGATGATACGTTCAGCCCGCCTGCTTTTAGCCGCCCAAGTACCAAATATAAAGGTAAATAACAGAGAAAATATCAAAGCGATTAACATGCGTAAAACTGTTCTGCCTGCATAAAATGGCAAATTTGCTGGATTCAAAGAGATGGTAAGAGACTGGCCTGGTTTATACGGAATTATCATTTGTTCTGCATTCCAAGCAAAGAAAATGAAAATGGCAAATACTAAAAGCAACGCTAATATGTCCCAATAATTTGGATACATTTTTGCTCTATATGCTGTGATGATTTTTGAATAGAAGAAAGTCATATCGTCCTTGATGTGGGCTTTGCGAGATTGAAATTATAGCATTTAGTTTGGTAGGCCAAGCATTTTTGTTGTTGTTCCCCCACCCTAGCCCCCCTTGTGGGGGAGGGCTAGGGTGGGGGGAACAAGGACGGATATAATTATCTAATCCATAGCCAACGAAAACGGATTAAAGTTAGTTTGAAAATCATAATGATCGACATTATCTTTTTTCTTTAAATAATTAGTTATTTTGTAGGTAAGAGGGATGGCGCATGCCTCATAGCTAACTTTCACTAGATACATGGTCAAAATAATTTTCCAAATTTCGGTGTATGGAATAACGAGCAAGAAAGCGATGTGAATAAAAACGATAGTATCAATGCCAACGCCTATGGCCGTGCTTGTTATTGCTCGTAACCATAAATGTTTACCTGAAGTTAATATTTTTAGTTTGGCAAGAATAATTGAATTGGTAAATTCACCAAAAAAATATCCAAGCGTTGAAGCAACAAAAATTCTAGGAGTTGATTGATAAATTAATGCATAAGCAGATTGATAATTCCAATCCGCTGCAGGAGGTAAATAAATTGTTAACCACATCCCAATAAATATAATTAAGTTTGCAAACAATGCTGACCAAATGAGCCGTCTACTTGTACTAAAGCCATATACTTCAGTCAAAATGTCATCAAAGACATAAGTCATAGGAAAAAATATAAGGCCAGCGGGAAAAATAAATGGTCCGATGGCTGCCAATTTGAATGCTGATAAGTTCGCTAATATAAGAAATGCAGTGAAAAGAATACCCACAACAATGACACTGGCTTTAATGGTAGAGTGACGTTTTGGAAAACGTTCAATTAGCGTTAGATTTTGGGTTTTTTCTGCCGTGTAAAGCGCAGCAATGTGCGCAACATCTTCTCGAGAAAAATTATCTAACCACTCTTTTTGATATAACTCTGATACGGAGCGATTAAATGTTTTACTAGTCCCGACAACTTGTATTTTAACGTACACTTCACCGGTATTTGCGTAACTATCATCAACAGCAACTATACGATATGTATTAGAATGATTCATTATTGTAAGTATCCAATCTTGATTCGAGAATTGTGCCAAAAATTACATGTTTTTTAGTAAGTTTAATCATGGGTTGTGGTTCATCAAATGACTTCAATAATATATCAGCACCATCCATTAATACTTTTCTAACAGTAGGCTGCTGATTATTAACTGCAAGCAAAATAAAATGCCCATCTTTAAATTTTGCGGCAGGATCAATAATTAATACAGAACCTTTTCTAAAACGCGGTTCCATAAAAGCAAGACTAGTCAGCGCAAATGAATGGTTTGATATAGTACGTTCAGTGGTAATCCAGCGTTGATGATTGGTCGGCGTAATGCTTTTTCGTTTGAATAACCAAGAGCTGACCATTTCCCATTCAATAATCGGAATAGATTGCCACGCAGCACGGTTTATAGAATTTGTGCTGCCGACAATACGATTTTTATTTAAAGATTCAAAGCCGCAGAGTTGTCCTATAGTGACACCAAAAAAATCTGCTATGGGTTTTAATGTATGCGCGCGCGGATCACTGGTGCCGCCTAATAATAAACGGTTAATGGTTGTTTGCGGCAAATTAGTTTGTCGTGCCAATTCAGATTCACCAATATCTGCTTCTTGCATTAAGGTGCGAATGATGTTGCCAGCAGAAATAATGCTATTTTTAATTTTGATTGCCATATCTTAGTCCTATTTGATTGCAACGATAATGTATTTTGTAATGGATGACAATACTAACGAAATTATATTAATTAACGTAATTACGTTGACACGGCTGTTGGCGAAATTTATGATGCAATGAAACAAGTACAGGATTGAATACGCATGATGCATGAGAAAATTATTATTATTGGTGCAGGAATTTCTGGGCTAGTCTGCGGAATTTTATTACAACAAGCTGGTGTGCAAGTCGAAATCTTTGAGCAACGTGCATCAGTCAATCCAATTGGCGGTGGATTTGGTTTATGGCCAAATGGAACACAAGTTTTGTTATCGCTACCCTGTGCCGATAAAATTTTTGCATTAGCTGCCAAAATTACCCATGACAGATTTGGTGATGCTAATGGTAATACGTTAGCAATAATGTCGCGCGATATATTTCAGAATATAAATGGATTTCCTGTATTAAATATTTGTCGAAGTGAATTACACGATATATTGTTAACGGAGTTTGATAGAGAAAATATCCATTTTGAAAAAAAGCTAATATCCATTCAAAACACGGAGAACCAAGCAATTGCTTTTATGGAAAATGGCGATAAACATATTGCAGATTTAATTATTGGTGCAGACGGCATTTATTCAGCAGTCAGAAAAAATATATTGCCTCATATTAATCTACACTATACGGGTTATATACAATTGCTGGGGATTTTACGCGGACCTGATAAATTTGATCATCATTTTGTTTGGGGAAAAAATCGATATTCAATTGTGTTTCCTATTGCCGATAAGCGATGTTTGATTTATCAAGCATTGCCTTATGAAGCGAACACGATAAAAAAACTAGCCACCAGGCAAGATAAAATTGCTTTATTTCGCGGTTGGGCACACGAAGTTGATAGCGTGCTAGATGTTTATGAAAAATCATTATCTGATCCTGACATGCAAGGTCATTTTTTTTGTGACGAGGCTTATTATAGTGAACCGTTTACACCTTGGTATGCTGGCCGTACTGTATTGATTGGTGATGCTGCTCATCCTATGGGTTCTATCTACGGGCTTGCTGCCAATGTAGCATTAGAAGACACACATGCATTAGTTGATTTTTTACAAAAAGAAATGCATGTTGAAACTGCTTTAATAAAATACCAACAATTCCAACAACCACGTGCTACGGGCTTTTTTCAGCTGGAACAAGCGGTCACCCAATTTTTGCTGCATGCAGATGAAAAAGAATATAATGACTTTTTATTTGCGATAAAATCGCAACCAGCGGAAATATTTAACCAGCAATTAATCTCGTTGTTGCAAAGGACATACAAAAATGTGGAACCATCATCTAAGGTTGTTAATAACTAATTTACTATGTCTTTGCATTTTCTCACCATTAGCAGAAGCTGCAACACTTAATCCAACAGAAATAACTATTCGTGATGATGCGATGAAGTCAGAGCACGCACAAATTTTGTTATTAAAAAAATTAGTTAATATTAATAGTGGAACCACAAATATTGCGGGTGTTTATCGAACCGGAAAGATAGTGCGTGCCCAATTAAAGCAATTAGGTTTTAAAACAAAATGGATTTATGAGCCAGCAGAAATGCATAAAGCACCCACATTGGTTGCAGAGCGGAAAAGTAAACAAGGTGCTAGACTTTTATTGATTGGTCATTTGGATACAGTGTTTGCACCTAACGCTACATTCAAATTGTTTGAACGAAAAAAAGAAACGGCAAAAGGCCCGGGTAGCGTGGATGCGAAAGGTGGTGTGGTAGTCATGTTGTATGCCTTAAAAGCCTTGCAAGCTGCTCATCAATTAGATAACACAACTATTACTATTGTTTTAACAGGTGACGAAGAAGCTTCTGGAAAGCCGACATCTATTTCACGCAAACCATTATTTGCAGCGGCGCAGGATAGCGATATCGCACTTGATTTTGAACCTGGCGTGTCATTAGAGACTGTGACCATTGCAAGGCGTGGTATTGAACAATGGGTTATCACAGTGAAAGGCAATGAATCCCATTCGGCTTCTATTTTTGCTAAAGACGTTGGCGACGGTGCGATTTTCGAATTAGCCAGAATTTTAAATACCATGCGTACGCAATTACAAAACGAAACATCACTGTCATTTAATCCTGGCATTGTATTAGGTGGTACTAAGATAGATTTCAATAACAAAACATCCAACGGGACTATTTTCGGTAAAGAAAATGTAGTTGCTAAAGCTGCCTTAGCAAAAGGTGATTTACGTTTTATTAGCGAAGAACAGAAACAAGCGATTGAAAATAAAATTCGTGACATAGTGAAAGATAATTTACCTGGTACAAGTGCGACGATTTATTTCGAAAATGGTATTCCTGCAATGCAAGCGACAGAAAAAAGTTTGAAGTTGTTACAAGATTATAGTGCGGTCAGTGAAGCATTAGGCGGAAAGGCAATTAGACCGGTCGATCCTGTTATACGCGGTGCCGCAGATATTTCCCATATTGCTGCGATTGTTCCTGCTAATCTTTCTGGCCTTGGCCCAACAGGCATGGGGCCACATTCAATAATTGAAACAGTTGATTTGTCTTCTTTGCCATTGCAGACAGCACGCACAGCAATTTTAATTTATCGACTGACGAGATGATGTCCTCCTCCCCCCTAACCCTTGTGGGAAGGATTAGGGTGAGGGGCGACAAATACTAAGTGTCTCTTTGTTCTAGCGTAAAATTAGCATGACAAACATCAATGTCCCCCCACATTACTTTTCATGGCCGCGAGTTTTGCTAAATCAAGATGACGTATCATAAAATATAAGCGAACTAATACCATAACTGCACCGGTTGCGATGCCAATCGTTAGTCCCCACCAAATGCCAGGGCCTAATAGCTGCAATTTAAATCCAAGAATATAAGCTGCGCTTAAACCAATTATCCAAAAACTAAAAAACGCGGTGTACATTGGAAACCGTGTATTTTTAAGGCCGCGCAATGCACCAAAGCCGATAATGCGGCAGTTATCAAATAAAAGTAAAACACCACTAATTGCAAGTAATGCACTAGCATCTTGTACCAAGGCTGCATTTTGCGGTGCATGAACATCAATGTCTAAATGCAAAAACAAATTGGGCATGAAATAAAATCCAAGCGCAACCAATGTGATGCAACCGAAATTTAGTAGCATACCGACAAAAGAAGCGTATCGTACACCTATCAAATTTTGTTCTCCAACAGCATGCCCAACGCGTACTGTCACGGCTTGTGACATGGCAAATACTAATGTAATAACAAAACCTAAAAACTGAAAAACAATTTGGTGGGCAGCTAGCATGGTGGTACCAAATCTTGCAATCCAATAAGTTGCAATGGTGAATGTGCTGACTTCAATGACATGCATGAAGCCCATAGGCAATCCAATACTGACTAACTCTTTTAAATAACGAAAGTTAACAGTAAAAAATCCATTGAAAATATTAAATTTGCGATAATTTGATGAACGATACAAAAAGCACAATAAACTTATTGCGGTAATGGTATAAGTAATCGCAAAGCCATAACCAATACCGGCTACACCACAGGCAGGTAAACCCAATTTGCCGAAAATCAATAAATAGATTAGCGGAATTTCGATAGGTACAACGAGCAAACTGATACGTAACACAATCTTTGCTCGATTAATGCCGGCGAGAAATTGTTCGCTAATAATTAAAATGATGAGTCCCGGCATAGTCCACAACAGTGCATGCATATAATCTGTTGCGAGTTTAATGACAGCTGGTGGTTGATCTCTAAAACGTAAAAATACCGGCATAAAACTTAAAACAATAATCATTAAAATAATGATCATTATGCCGAGTAAATAAGCTTGACCCATAATGTTGCTTATTTCTTTGTAATTTTTAGCACCGTACGCATGTGATGTAAGTACACTAACTGAATTTAAAATACCAAAAAAGAGTACAGACATGGTCATCCAGACGGTTGAAACCAAAATGCTGGCAGCCAAAGCATCTTCACCTAGCTTTGCCACTAAAGCTGTACCTATAAAACCACTAGATGCATAAATTAATTGAGAAGCAGTTAATGGAATACCAATAGAAAGCGTTTCTTTGATTTCATTCTTAATTGAATGAGGTTTGATAATAGAGGACATAACATGCTCGCCATAGCAAAAATGGAATTGGAAAAATAAGTTCGTAAAAAAACTTAAAAAAAGATTAAGATTTTAGTTGCTCGAAGATGTTATTTGCATGGTAAGTGGCCTCACATTAGACTGACAAGTATAACAAATATTTTTTATTTTAAAAGTGTCATTGATAAAAAAATAAGAATAAAATTTTGAGTATGAAAAACATGTGAATAGGAACTTATGGCGTATATCCAACATTTCAGTCATCAATCATCGGAATATTTACAATATAGACCCATGTATCCAGATGAGTTGTATGAATATTTGGCAAGCAATACCCAAAATCGTGATATTGCTTGGGATTGTGCAACAGGCAATGGACAAGCAGCAGTAAAATTGGCGGATTATTTTAACAAGGTTATTGCAACAGACATTAGCCAAGAACAACTTGACATTGCGATACGCAAAGAAAATATTTATTACGAATGTTGTCTGGCTGAAAAGACATCTATTCCGTCTTCTACAATTGATTTAATTACGATTGCTCAAGCGTTGCATTGGTTTAATTTTGAAGAGTTTTATCTTGAAGTCAATCGGATAGCTAAACAAGATGCGATGATTGCAGCTTGGAGTTATTCCTTGGGGAAAATTAATTCGACGATTGATAGTGTAATTGAGGATTTATATGAAAATATATTAGGCGATGCTTATTGGCCAAAAGAACGTCGATTTATTGATGATTTTTACTCAAACATTCCTTTTCCATTTAAACGAATAAAAACACCCAAATTCAAATTACAAAAAATAATGAATCTGGAAATGGTTGTGGGTTATCTCAATACCTGGTCGGCAGTGAAAGAATATCAAAAACAAAATAGTTTAAATCCTGTTCACTTGATCAAAGAAGAATTGGAAAAAGTCTGGGGCGATCCAAAAAAAGAATACGTGATGGAATGGCCGTTGCATTTGTTATTCGGTAAGGTCCATGATGTTTAGAAGTGATTCGACGGAATTGAGTATTGTTTAACTTCCGTTCGCCCTGAGAAGCTGACGTATCCTCACGAAATGGTTTTTAGTTTGTCATGCCAGCCGCACGTTTTTTGTGCGAGGTGGCATCC
>DAIEGU010000013.1 GCA_027356065.1 Gammaproteobacteria bacterium | reverse complement strand
AGAT
The DNA here is from genome assembly GCA_027356065.1 of Gammaproteobacteria bacterium. Classification (GTDB taxonomy): domain Bacteria; phylum Pseudomonadota; class Gammaproteobacteria; order DSM-16500; family DSM-16500; genus Aquicella. Next base: position 2,912 of record DAIEGU010000013.1, on the reverse strand, counting down.
CCTTCACAGGCAAAAAACGCCTGTTCAGGATGACACATAAATCACATCTGTTTACCCACAAAATACTCATGCAACAAAGCCGTCCCGGGACAAGCATTTCGCGCTAAAAAACAGCGCTCAATTCCCAGATGACAGGGAAAATTATTCCGCCTTCCCCGTAAGCTTTTTATACTTCTCCAACAACTGTTCATTGGTTTCAGGATGAGCGAGATCTTTGATAATGCAATTGACGGGACAAACGCTAACACACTGCGGCTCATCAAAATGGCCTACACATTCTGTGCATTGCTCAGGACGAATTTCATAAATAGCATCGCCTTGATAAATTGCCGTGTTTGGGCACACAGGCTCGCAAACATCACAATTTATGCATTCATCAGTAATTATTAAAGCCATCATCACACCATTATTTGTTTTTAAATCTTTGTTGCAACGCTTCAACTATATTTGGAGGCACAAAACCGCTTACATCACCATTCATGCTGGCAATTTCACGAACTAGGCTTGAAGAAATATACATATAATTTTCAGCAGGCATTAAGAACATACTTTCAATCGTTGCATTCAAGAAACGATTCATGCTCGCCAATTGAAATTCATAATCAAAATCAGCAACAGCTCGTAAACCACGTAAAATCACTGTCGCATGATGTTCACGAGCAAAATCCAGTAACAAAGTATCGAAACCTAATACTTCAACATTTTTTTCAGATGTTAATGCTTGCGCGCATAATGCCACGCGTTCTTCTAATGAAAATAACGGATTTTTATTTTTATTAACGGCTACACCTACAATTACTTGATCAAATATTCGGGCTGCACGCTCAATTAAATCAATATGACCAAAGGTAATGGGATCAAATGTTCCCGCATATACTGCAACATTTTTTTTCATTTGTGTACCTTCCACTAGAGGTATTAGCTAATCACAGCTAAACTATTGCACCTTTAACATATTTGTCTTGATCGCTATTTTAACAGGCTCTACGGTATCATAATATTAGTTATAATAAACCAAAATGGCTCAAATCAGAATAATTTCTATATTAATTAAACACATACAAGAGTGAAGCATGTTTAAATTTAAAAATATTCTAAATAATGAGGGAGAGGTTACCCATATTGAAACCAGCTTATCAGGCCATGATTTGCTTGATATGCCCAAATTAAATAAAGGCGGTGCCTTTACCCAAGAAGAGCGCGACTTATTTGGATTAACTGGTTTACTACCTCATCAAGTTGAAACGCTCGATCAGCAAGTCGCTCGAATGTATGTGCAATATCATGAGCACCACAGCAATTTGGGTAAAAATATTTATCTCAATGTCTTACACGATTATAACGAAACATTATTTTATAAATTGGCCAGCCAACATTTAGAAGAAATGTTGCCTATCATTTACACCCCCACCGTAGGTGAAGCGGTACAGCGTTTTAGTCTCGAACATCGTAAACCAAAAGGTCTGATTATTAGTTACTGTGATCGTCATAAGATAGGTCAAATTCTTGAAAACCGCTTGCCCCCCGAAGTGGACCTCACTGTAGTAACAGATGGTGAAGCTGTTCTTGGTATAGGTGACCAAGGTATAGGCGGCATTAATATTTCTAGCGCAAAACTGATGGTTTATAGTCTTTGCGGCGGCATTAATCCAAATCGCGTATTGCCTATTCAATTAGATGTAGGAACGAACAATCCTCACTTATTGAATGATCCAATGTATTTAGGCTGGCGTCATGAACGGATATCTGGTCAAGAATACGATGATTTTGTTGATTCGTTTGTCAGCATATTAATCAAGAAATTTCCTCATATCATGTTGCATTGGGAAGATGTAGGTCGAGAAAATGCGCGAAAGCTACTGAACCGTTATCGCGACAAAATTCTTACCTTAAATGGAGACATTCAAAGTACAGGTGTCGTTGCGCTCGCTTGCGTTTTAGCAGGCGTGCATGCAAGCAGCTTGGCATTACGTGATCAACGTATTGTAATTCTGGGTGCAGGCGCGGCAGGTGTTGGTATCGCTGATCAAATTTATGCAACCATGCTACGCTCAGGTTTAAGCGAACAAGATGCACGTTCTCGTTTTTGGTTGATTGATAAGCCAGGATTATTAACTGAAGATGCTTCCTTATTATCATTCCAAGCACCTTATGCACGATCACGCAAAGATGTTGAAGGATGGAAATTACGCGATGCAAATTACATTGGCTTATATGATGTTGTTAAAAACATTAAACCGACCATTCTGATTGGTTGCTCAACGGTTGCTGGTGCATTCAATGAAGAAATCGTCAAAACCATGGCTGCAAATGTAGAACGACCTATTATCATGCCGCTTTCCAATCCAAATTCATTGGCTGAAGCAAAACCAGAAGATTTACTCAAATGGACAGAAGGCAAAGCCATCATTGCAACCGGCAGCCCTTTCCCCGATGTGCTCTACAATGAAAAGTGGTACCGTATTGCACAAAGTAATAATGCTCTTGCTTTCCCTGGTATCGGATTAGGTGCGATTGTCTCCAAAGCAAAACGCTTAACTGACGATATGTTATGGGCAGCAACAGAAGCATTAGCAGCTTGTTCACCCGTTATTCAAGACAAAATGGCTCCCTTGCTGCCTAAACTTGCGGAAGCCAAAATGGTAAGCGCAAGTGTCGCGCTCGCTGTTGCAGAACAAGCGCGCAAAGAAGGACTGGCACAAATTCCTGATGATGTTAATTTGAAAGAGCTGATAAAAAAATCAATGTGGGAACCTAAGTATTATCCTTATCGCAAAGGTTGATAAACATGGATGATGTAAACAATGAATATTGCCGCTTGCTAGGAATACACAAGTGGCAATCACGATTGGAAAATGCAAATTGTGCTGCATCAATGCAACCTACTATCCAGACATTGATAGAACCAACCA
>DAIEGU010000177.1 GCA_027356065.1 Gammaproteobacteria bacterium | reverse complement strand
AGGCAAAAAACGCCTGTTCAGGATGACAACCTTGTTCAGGGCGACAGTAATGATAAACACAAGCAGAAACAATTACGAACCCGCGCTTTTACGGGCTCGTAATGACGTCAATTAAGCACGTTCTAAACGTGTATTAAGATTCAAATTAGCGGGATCAACTTTAACGATATTACCTGTTGCGATATCAACAAAGAAAGTTGGCCAGAGGAAGATGTCTAGCAAAGCAATCGGTTGGAATTTGCTATTTACCATCATGGTTTGATCTTGATAACCGCGTTTTCTCAACGTAACGCTCTTTCCACCATAAATGTAGCTTGGCAAGGTAACAACAGCAGGAGTCACACCATATTGTTGATTATCTATAAAGATGCCTGCTCCTTGTGGCATAGAATCAACTTTAATTGCACGCGTATTATCACCAGCAATAGTCGCACATCCGCTTACTGCCAAACATAACGCAAAGAATGACGCCAATTTTAAAATTTTCATAATTATTATTTCCTGAGTTTAGTTTAAAAAAAGCAGGGCAATGGTAGCCGGGAACACCTTGATAAGCAACAAGGACACCAATAAGCTTCTTTTAAGCTTAAAAATAAGCAGGTACGAGATGACGAAAGTTGAGAATTAAGATATATTACACAGCTTCCCATAATCGATCGAAATAGGTGTTGTCATGGCGCGAGTAACTGTTGAAGATTGTTTGAAAAATGTAAAAAATCGTTTCGAATTAGTGGTCATCGCAGCAAAAAGAGCACGTCAACTCATGCGCGGCAAAGACCCCAAAGTTGATTGGGACAATGATAAATCCACTGTAGTTGCTTTACGTGAAATAGCAGCTGGCTATACCCAATTTGATGACCAGCCTGATCACCACCATGAATCGGAGTATCAAAAACCTGCGCTTCAAGTTAGCAGCATGGAAATTGAAGAAGAACTGGATGACGAACCTGATTTTAATAACAAAGAACCTCAAGCATCAGAACATCCTGAACGTACTGGATCTGATGAAGAATAGTTTCATGAAAAAAATACTGGTCATCTCATTGGCAAGCCTTGCATTTTGTACTGTGGGCGCCATGGCAGATCCAGAAAGCTTGACTGATGCAAAGCAAGCCGTGGTTCGTTATCACGACTCCGGCAAATATATGCAGGAAATTGCAAAGACGATGGATAGCGCAACGCGCTATCTCAAAATGCAATTAGCTGACGAAATTAAAAATGGAAAAAAACCAGCAATTGTATTGGATATCGATGAAACATCGTTATCCAATTACGACAATATGGTAAAAGCTAGCTTCGGCGGCACATTAGAACAAATGCAAGCCGCTGAAATGCAAGGCAATGATACGGTCATTGCCCCCACTTTAAAGCTTTATAACTTCGCCAAAGAAAATAATGTTGCCGTATTTTTTATAACAGGCCGTCATGAAGATGAGCGAGCAAGCACTGTCGCTAATTTGCAAAAAGCAGGCTTTGCTAATTGGGATGGTCTAATATTTAAATCTGCAGCGTATTATCAAAGCAAATCAGCCGCCATTTATAAAACCGCCATACGCAAAGACCTCGCCACAAAAGGTTATGACATTATTTTAAATATCGGCGATCAGAAAAGTGATTTAGCAGGTGGGTATGCTAGAAAGACTGTCAAACTGCCTAATCCGTTTTATGTGATTTCGTAAAATAAGTTAGATAATTCGTTAGCGAAAACAGAATTAGCCAAGAATCCCCCTCTCCCGCTACAACCGTTATTTACTACTCAAAAGATAGTGGGCGGGAGAAGGGGATTCTTGGTTAATACAATTAACAAATTAACCTACAACTACTCGCTCCACATGCTCTCTAACCGCTTCAACAAGATGCGGCTCTCTAGACTCAAACCAAGTTACGTCGTTCCATGAACGCAACCAAGTCAATTGACGTTTTGCTAACTGTCTCGTTGCTGCAATTGCTTTCTCGCGCATATCTTCATAAGTCCCATCGCCGGCGAGATAATCCCAACCTTGTCGATAACCAACAGATCGTATCGATGGTAATTCAGACGATAAATCACCGCGATGATAAAGCTGCTCCACTTCTTCAACAAAACCCGCTTTTAGCATTTGTTCAAATCGAAGAGCAATACGTGCATGCAGCCATGCTCTATCAGCAGGCGCAATAACAATATTATGAATAGGATGATCAGAAAGCGGATGCGTACTTTCAGCTTGCCACGCAGTCATTGTTTTACCCGTTAACGCATAAACTTCTAATGCGCGTTGAATACGTTGACTATCATTAGGATGAATTCGTTTTGCAGCGTCAATATCAATTCGTAAAAGTTCAGCGTATAAAAATTCTAAACCTTCATTATCGATTTGCGTTTGCAATGTCTGGCGTATATCTGCATTTGCAGTTGGGAGCGTAGCAAGCCCACGTTGCAACACATTGAAATACATCATCGTACCGCCAACTAATAACGGTATTTTGTTTCGACTTTGTATATTTTCTATTTCTTGTAATGCATCTTGACGAAATCTTCCTGCTGAATACGCTTCGCTTGGATCACAGATATCAATCAATTTATGCGGCGCTAACTTCAATGTATTTGGATCAGGTTTAGCTGTGCCAATATCCATACCACGATACACCATCGCAGAATCAACGCTGACAATTTCACAAGGCAAGCGTTGCACAAGCTCAATTGCAAGCGGTGTTTTTCCGGCAGCCGTTGGCCCCATAATGCAAATAACTGGATAACGCGATGACAAGCGCAACACGTTAACGTCCACGCAAAAATAATTTATCAAGATCATCTAACGACAATTGCAACGTGGTTGGTCTACCGTGATTGCACTGCCCACTATGATCTGTATTTTCCATTGCACGCAGTAAAGCATTCATTTCAGGAATTGTTAAACGATGTTTAGCACGCACAGCGCTATGACAAGCCAACGTACTTAATAAACGATTGATATGTTCATCAACAACAGAACTTTTTCCCTGCTGCAATAAATCTGCAATGATATCACGTACCAATTGTTCGACTGGACCATCTGCTAACAACTGCGGCACTTCACGTATAATCAATGTTTCTTTTGCCATGCGATCAAGTTGGAAACCAATGCGATTAAAAATATCTATTTGTTCTTCAGCAATATCGGCTTCACGTTCACTGAGTTTAATCGTTATCGGTACTAATAACGTTTGAATTGCTATTGATTGATTCGTGATGGCTTCTTTCATTTTTTCATATAACACGCGCTCATGTGCAGCATGCATATCAACAATCACTAATCCGTTCGCATTTTCTGCCAAAATATAAATATGCTGTAATTGAGCAAGCGCATAACCTAATGCGGGCATTTCAACCTGAGATGTTTGTTCGATTGGTTTTTCTACTGTGAATATGGGCCCTTGCGGCTTAGCAGCATGAGAGATAGATTTGGGCTCTTCATGCAAAGCACGATAAATAGCAAGTTGTTCTTGCACATTCGCTTGCTTGGTCGTTGATGCATGTAATTTACAAGCATGTTGCGGCACAGTTTGCTCTATTGCATCGTATGTTTTTGCTAAAGGAGATGACAATACTTCACCCGTCGCAATATTGGTTTCAACACTACCAGGATGTGTATGGGCCAACGCATCATGCACACTATGAAAAACAAAATCATGAACAATGCGTCCTTCGCGAAAACGTACTTCATGTTTTGTTGGATGAACATTTACATCAACTTGTTGCGGCGGTACAGTTAAAAACAAAATATACGCTGGATGTCGATCACGATACAATACATCGTGATACGCTTGCTTTAATGCATGCATTAATAATTTATCGCGTACTATTCGCCCATTCACATAAAAATATTGCAAGTCTGTTTGACTACGTGAAAATGTTGGCAATGCAATCCATCCGCTAATATGCATGCCTGCACTTTCAGCTTCAATATGCACCGCATGATCAACAAATTGCGGGCCACAAAGTGAAGACAAACGTTCGCTTACATTTATTTCCGTATTAACAGGATAATATTGTCTGATAATACGTTGATTATGTTTCAAGCTAAAACCAATTGGAAAAGAAGAGAGTGCCATGCGTTTAACTAATTCATCAATGTGATCAAATTCAGTTTTTTCTGATCGCAAGAATTTTCTTCTAACTGGTGTATTAAAAAATAAATCACGTACTTCTATAGTTGTACCTTTAGGATGTGCAGCTGGTTGCTTATTTTCAACAACATCACCTTCAACTTTAATTTGCCATCCCGTTGCTTTGCTAACCGCTGATGTCAATGACAAACGCGACACTGAGCTAATACTGGCTAATGCTTCTCCTCGAAATCCTAAAGTAGAAATGTTAGCAAGGTCTTGCGGCAATGTTATTTTACTAGTCGCGTGTCGACTTAGCGCTAATTGCAAATCATCTTGATGTATCCCCTTGCCATCATCACGTACGCGAATAAGACGTAAACCACCTTGTTCAATTTCAACATCGATTTGTGATGCACCAGAATCAATACTATTTTCTAGTAATTCTTTAACAACAGATGCTGGTCGCTCGACGACTTCACCTGCTGCAATTTGATTTGCTAATAACGGTGTTAACTTTTGAATACGTTCTGACATTTATATTGGCCTATGTTTTTTCGTAACAAGTATATCCTGCATTGCTTGATGCATTTCTTTTCCCGCATAATCTAGGGGTGTTTTATCATATACATCTTTTATTTCATGCAAATTAACATCAAACATTTCCATCAATTCATCGACTTGTTCAGGAGAGTTTGAAACAACAGCTAAATGCAATGGATGTTTATTTTTCTTTTTTACCATTCGATCAAGTTCTAAAAAAAACTTTTCCTCGATTTTCAACACCTTTTGAATTTGTTCGCGCTTGCCGCTTAATATAGCAAAATGAAAAATGTTGAGATAGTCAACAGAAGTAGTATCCAGCCGTATAACAGATTTAGCAGTTTGTTGTTTTACAAGCTCATCATTTAGCTCAATGATTTTATCCAGTTGAGCAGGTACGCCACTTAATACTGCATAATATAAAATATTATCTTCGTTTGGATTTCTTTCATTTTCAGTGATAATTTTTTTTTGAATACCAATGTCTATTGCATTTGGCTCTCCAGAAATACACAACCATTGCCAAACATGACTAATCCTCAATCGTATGCCTTTCGGTAGATTACTCAGCACACGATAAAGATTGAAATAATCTTTTATTGCATTTAATGCCATTAAGTTTTTAATCAACTCTTCAGCATAATTAAGATTAGTAAAAGCTTTAATCCATAATTTATTTATTAAATCAGAAGTATGCACCACATCGCGATAAAAAAAAGTACCAGCTCTTCCAAAGATTAATAATTCTTCTGCTGACAAAAGAGAATAAATTAATGCTCTTATATCTTTTGGAAGAAGCGCAAAAGAATTTTTCAGATTCAAACTCTCATCTTCACGAGTAAATTTTTTGCTGAACATATTTTTCTCATTTTAATTGCGCGCTTGACTGCTTTATATATTGATTCACGCCCTGAAACAAGGCTAGCGCCAACTTATTCTGATACTTGGTATTTGCTAATCGTTTCGCTTCTTTGGGGTTAGTAATAAAACCAGTTTCTACCAAAATGGACGGAATATCAGGCGATTTTAAAACCATGAACGGCGCTTGTTCAACATGCGTATCATGCAACTTAGATACGTTATCTAACGCGTTAAGCACATCTTCACCCAAACGTACGCTAGATTCAGTGGTGGATGTTTGTGCCATATCAATCAATACAGAACGCAACATTAAACTTTTATCTTGCAATGAATCTAATTCAACATCATCTAATTCAGAATAATTTTCACGTTGTGCTAGCCATCTCGCTGCTTCACTTGTTGCACCACGTTGTGAAAGTGCATAGACAGATGCACCGCTCGCATTTTTAAAATATGCATCCGCATGAATTGCCATAAATAAATCAGCATTATATTTACGTGCTAAGCGTAAACGTTCACGTAATGATAGAAAATAATCGTCATCACGAGTTAATATCGCGCGCATATTTGAACTTTGATTAATTTTATCAGCTAATTTTTTTGCGATGGCAAGTACAACAGTTTTTTCCATTTCACCATTTTTTGCTATTGCACCTGTATCTTTGCCACCATGTCCAGGATCAATCACAATGGTAAAGATTTGTGGTTTATTTACATTCAGAATAGTTTTGATTGATTGTACTTTCTTTACAGGAATAGACAGGTGAATAGATTTTTTTTGCGTAAGCTTCGCATCATCTATTGCAGATAAAATATCTTGTTCAAGTTTATTTTTTGAAAATGTAGGTCCTGCATGAATTGTAAATGAAAACCAACATAGAAAAATGATTAAAAGTAAACGTGACATATCAGTGCTTCATTGCTCTTTTAGTTTTTGCAAAATCATCTCACCTTTCAGTGAATGTGCTTTTATTCGAATAGATCTTTCTTTGTCTACAAATTCAATATAACAATCGAGATCAGATGATGGCAATAACGGTTGTCCTTTCTCCGGCCATTCAATTAAGCAAATGGCATTAGAAAAGAAATATTCTTTTATGCCAATGTGTTCTAGTTCGTCAGGATTTTCTAACCGATAAAAATCAAAATGAAAAATAAATTGATCGCCAAATTGATAGGGTTCAACTAATGCGTAAGTCGGACTTTTTACTTTATCGTGATAATTAAATGCTGATAAAAAGCCACGCGTGAATGTCGTTTTACCCGCACCTAATGGACCGTGCAAATAAATGATTGCGCCTTTATTAATTGCATGCGCAACTTTAGCAGCAAACGCTTTCGTTGCTGCTTCATCAGGTAGTGATTGAGTGATTGAGATTGAATTCTTCATGGGTGCTAATGGTAGCATCTTCGAATATTTTTATCGCTGTTCTCTACTTTTTCTATCTATATTACTCTTCGATCATCCCCGCCCTAGCTCTCCCCGTAAGGGGAGGGCAGAGAAACCGCCATTACTGCTGCAAATTACTTAACCGCCGCAAATAAGGCATCAAATCCATTGCCAATAAGCCTCGCTCACCTTCTTTCGCAGCTAAATCACCCGCCATAGCATGTACACATACGCCAAGCTTAGCGGCATCACCCACGGGTACGCCTTGCGCGACCAAGCCTCCGATAACACCGCTCAAAACATCGCCCATACCAGCCGAAGCCATGCCCGGATTTCCCTTGTCACACAGCGCAGGTAATGAATTTGGTGCAACAATAATTGTACCCGCCCCTTTCAACACACAAACACCGCCGTAGCGTTTACTTAGTTCTTTAGCTGATGTTAATCGATCTTTTTGAACGTCATATGAAGTAACATCTAATAACCGTGCAGCTTCACCAGGATGCGGAGTCAATATCCAATTCTCATGATTTTTTGGTTGTTTAGCTAACAGATTTAAACCATCCGCATCGACGACTAAAGGCAGCTCCAATTCTGTCACCATCTCCCATAACGCTTGCCCCCATTCTCGCTGAGCAAGACCAGGGCCAAACACAATAACATCTGCTTTTTCAATAAGAGGTTTTAAATCATTTGGCACTTCAACACCGTGACACATCAACTCAGGACGCATGCTATTCATAAAAGCCGCATGATTTTTGTGAGTTGCAATACTCACTAAACCTGCTCCCACTCGTAATGCTGCCTCCCCCGCCATGCGTGGGGCGCCTGGAAAACCTTCATCGCCGCCAATCACTAACACATGGCCCGATAAGCCTTTATGCCAATCACGCGAGCGCGGCCTAAGATAAGCTGCGTACATACTTGCTTGCGCTTTTTCTGCAACGGGCTCGATATAAGAAAATAATTCTGCAGGTAATTGTAAATCACTAACAATCACTTCACCTGCATAAGCAATACCACTGCCTGTTAACAATCCGAATTTCAAACCTATGAAGGTGATAGTGGCTGATGCATGCGGAGCAGCACCGTGCATTTCTCCCGTGTCTGCATCAATTCCTGAGGGCATATCGATAGCAAAAATAGGCACATGTGCACGTTCCATTTTTTTAATAGCCGCCACTGCTTCTTCACGCAAATTATCGCGAAGACTTATGCCGCACATAGCATCAACGATAATATCAGGATGCTCGAGATCTACATTTGTAGCAAAAGGGCTCATGTTGATGTTTGCTTGCTGACAAACATCATGCGCATTTTTAGCTTCGTCTTTTAATTGGCTATGATCGCCTATTTGCCAAATAGATACTTTCAAATTGCGCTCATTGGCAAGATAAGCCAAAACATATCCATCACCACCATTATTTCCTGCACCACAAAAGATGGCTATGTGCTGCGCTTGCGGCCAACGACGAAGCAAAAAATCAAGCGCTGCTTTACCAGCGCGTTGCATCATTAATTCAGCAGAAATATTAAAGCGCTCGATAGCCAAGCGCTCAATTTCACGGATTTGCTGTGTTTGGTAAATGAATGTTTTTGCGTGCATTGCTCTCCTTGCTACGTGCTTGCAAATGGATTCCCGCTAATACTGATAATATGCCTAAAATCATTGGCAATAACCATCGATTAGACAGTGCAGGGAAAAAAGTAGTTTTGATACCAAAACTTATCATCACCGCAGCAACGATTAAAAGTGCGGTCAATAATATTTTTCCGCCTCGCACTTGATAAAGAGGCTGGGTAAGTTTGACATGATAACGACTACGCCATGCCATTAATGGCGGTAAAAAAATCATCAAGATAAAACAGCTTAGTCCCGCATAATCCAAACCGCGAATAAACGCATCCGGATAAATCAATACAACTAACAATGGGGGCAAGAAAGTCGCACCAAATATAATAATGCTGCCAAAGCCCTTACGTATCCCCTCATTTTTTAACTAATTTTTCCAATAACCCATAGATTTTATTAAAAATTTCATTATGCTTTCCATTTTATTCACGGAGCATGAGGATGTTATTTCAGGGAGAACGGGTAAATTCTATTAATGTTGGGC
>DAIEGU010000126.1 GCA_027356065.1 Gammaproteobacteria bacterium | reverse complement strand
CATGCCTGCTTCATATTCTTTTAAAATGTTGAGGATCTGTATTTCATTAAATCTTTTCTTTTTCATGATTAAAGTCTCCTGGTGCGTAATTTACCAAAAAACTCTAGTTGTGACTTGGGGAATTATATGGGGTGGTTACCCCATGCTTAGTTATTGATTTTTAACCTGATTTAATTTTGCCCACCTGAGACTTGGTTATTGGGCTGGTTTTCTATATAATGAACGTAAATTTTGGTTAATAATTTTGCAACTGGGAGGAAATAATGAAGCAGATCGCCATACTAGTTGGAGCCGTTTTAATAAGTACATGTAGTTTTGCGAACACACAATCAAGCTTAACCTCAGGTGGCTCACGTTTAGTAGAATTAGGTAATTCCTGGAAGACGCATCAAACAGTCAATCCAGCTCAACTTAAAAATGATATCAATATGGTTTACGGCGGAGCTGATATTTCTCGTCGTCCAACACTTGTAGAACATACTGCTACAGCGTAAAAGCATCGAATCACAAAAAGCCCCTCTTTTGAGGGGTTTTTATTTCTGGATGATTGGTTATCCACAAGATTGTTTGTGATTTTATTCCAATTCCAACTCTAACTGATTAGCCACAGGTGCAAAGCTTTGTCTATGTACACGGCTAGCTCCATGAAGTTGTAATGCTTCAACATGCTTCGCTGTGGCATAACCTTTGTGTTGAGCAAAACCATATTGCGGATATTTGCGATCCAGCATGACCATCAATCTGTCTCTTATGACCTTAGCAACAATAGAAGCTGCGCTAATGGCTGGTTCAGACTCATCGCCTTTTATAATTGCTTTAGCGGGACAAGGAAATTTGGGAGTCAAATTCCCATCAACCAAAATAAGTCCTGGTGCAATTTTTAATTGGTTAACTGCACGCTGCATAGCGACAAAAGTTGCTTGCAAAATATTGATAGTATCGATTTCTCGAACACGTCCACGCGCAAACGACCAAGCAAGCGCATGTTCACGGATTTGTTCGAATAAACTTTCACGCTGAGCTGCGCTCAACTTTTTTGAATCGGCCAACCCTTTAATTGGTTTTTCAGGATCCAGTATAACGGCAGCTGCAACAACCGGCCCTGCTAATGGGCCTCGACCAGCCTCATCAACGCCGGCTATTAGCATGTCCATTGCTTTATGTTTCATTCTTACTTCCTAATCCAATTTTTTATTTTTATATTTCCTTTATACCGCACCCCATCAGGGTGCGGATAATGATTAGTCATTAAGTACCCGTATTATTTAATACTTGCACTTCTGGCTTTTCGAGTACACGACGTATAACAAATCGAGGACGTTTGCGTACTTCTTCATAAATGCGTCCAACGTATTCGCCAACTACACCTAAACCAAATAACACAATACCGATCAAGAAAAACATGATAGCAAACAAGGTAAACACACCTTGAACTTCAGGGCCTACTATCAAGCGGCGTAAGAATAAAAATACAACGAAGGCAAAACTACACATGGAAATAAGCACGCCTATCATTGTAAATACTTGTAATGGAAAAACAGAAAAGCCGGTTATTAAATCAAAGTTATAACGAATTAATTTATAAAAATTATAACTTGAGGTGCCAGCACTACGCTCAGCATGCGCAACGCCAACTTCTGTTGGATTAGCCGCATACATTAGTGCCAATGCAGGAATGAAGGTACTACTTTCACCGGTTGATACCATCAAATCAACAATGTAACGACTGTAAGCACGTAACATGCAACCTTCATCTTTCATTTTAAGCTTGGGTATCATCCATTCTCTAATCTGGTTATGCCATTTAGATACTTTCAAACGCCATAAAGAATCCTGACGGTCTTGACGATATGTATTAACGACATCATGTCCCTGCTCCATCGCAGCAACTAATTTACCAATTTCTTCTGGTGGATTTTGCAAGTCAGCATCCATGGTAATAACAATTTGACCGCGTACATGTTCAAAACCAGCCATAATCGCCATGTGCTGCCCAAAGTTGCCATTGAATTCAATGACTCGAATTTGATCGGGACGTCGCTCATGCAAAGCTTGCAGCATTTCAGACGATTTATCTGTACTGCCATCATTAGTCAGAATGATTTCGTAAGGTTTGTCTAACTTATCTAATGATTGGGTTAATCGGGTATATAGTTCTTCCAGAACTTCCTGTTCATTATGAACAGGGACAACAACGCTGATATATGGACTGTATGACATATAAAACCTTTATCATCATTTAATTTGGGTTGAAGTATATTGGGTCTGTTGATAATTATAATGCTTACTTTAGCATTACAATTGTCAACAGACCCTAGTATGATTTCACTTACGAAAATAGGCCTGAATTCTATCACATGAATAGCAAAATCATACGGGAAATTTTTTTACGCTTTAAGAAAGCCAACCCTCATCCAACGACTGAGCTGATGCACAGTAATTGTTTTGAACTTTTAATTGCCGTCATGCTCTCCGCTAATGCGACGGACAAATCAGTTAATAAGGCAATTACCCAGCTATTTCCAGTAGCAAACACGCCAGAGAAAATTTATCAGCTAGGCGAGCCCGCACTTCAAAAATTTATTCGAAACATAGGCTTATATCGAACAAAAGCTAAAAATGTTATTCAAACCTGTAAACTTTTGATAGAAAAATTTCATTCTAACGTTCCAAACGACCGAGAAGCACTTGAATCGTTGCCGGGGGTAGGACGGAAAACTGCAAATGTCGTTTTAAATACCTGCTTTGGCGAACCTGTTATTGCAGTCGACACCCATATTTTTCGAGTTGCCAATAGAATTGGTCTTGCTCATGCTAAAACCAGACTTGAAACGGAGAAGCAATTGATGCAAGTTATTCCACCGGAATTTATTCCAAATGCGCATCATTGGTTAGTATTACATGGTCGCTACGTTTGCACCGCCCGCAAACCGCGCTGCCCTGAATGTCTTATTAATGATTTATGTGAATATCCTTTTAAAACGAAAGCTTAATTATCATGTTTACTAATGATCGTAATAGTTATCGCCAAGCATTTTTTATTGCCTGGAATAAATATAAAAAGAAATTACCGCTAGAAACAGTCGAATCACAGCTTGTAGAAGTGATACTGTTACATCCTGAATATCACTCTTTATTAGATAATCCCAATCAGTTTCACCAACAAGAATTTGCTATGGAAGAAAATCCATTTATGCACATGAGTTTGCATATCGCATTGCGCGAGCAAATTCGTTTGAATAGACCTGTTGGAATAAAGCAAATTTATGATGATTTATTTTTGAAGAACAACATGGAAGCAGAACATTTAATGATGACGTGTTTAGCTCGGATGCTTTTTATTGCGCAGCAAAAAGGTGAAATGGCTAGTGATGAGGAATACTTGCGGGAATTACGACTGCTTGGTTAAGCCCTCACCCCGACCCTCTCCCACAGGAGAGGGGGCGTTCTTGGATAATTTTGCTAGAAATAATAACCAAGGGGCGTTCTTGGATAATTTTATTAGAAATAATAGTCGAATTGCGCGGTAATCGCGTTATCGTCTTTTCCAGATTGCGAACAGACAGCAGATGTACAAGCACCTGGCGCATCAGCATCACCTGTTGGACCATTACCTGTATGGCTAGCTGCATAATGTCTATCATGACGCAACTCTAAACTTTGTAATGTATTTCTCCAGATGGATGTACTGAATTCAAGATAGTAACGAGCCATTGGTATACCCAGCGATAAAGATTGGTTCGAGTGACTATAACCAATACCCACGTTGCTTGGTGTGTTTTCTGTGATATAGAACGAGTAAGCTAATTCAGTATCAATTGCAGATGGTTTTGCACCATGATTATCGAAACTCATGTCATTTGGATTGAACTTCGTTGATGCTCCCACCCATTCACCGATGAAATCGATATGATCACCAAAGCTTAAAATACCACGGAGATTGTAAGCAGGAACTCGATGAACAATCTGTTCAAAGTTTTGGAAATTGTTTCCAAGCTGCATGTCGCCGGAATCAGCAATATTGCCAATCACGCCCGCACCAACATCACCATGGAACCAACCGCCAAATTTATAGCCAAGGTTGAGGCCACCATTATTAATCTTGGAAACAGAAGCAGCGTGACTATCGCCTCTGAAAATATAAGTAGCGCCATAAAATGCGTTAGTACCCTGTTGTTGCAAGCCAAGTAAAATAGCTCGCGCTTTAGTACGCGCAACCAGTTTGGTTAACGGATCACTCACCATCACAGAAGAGTAACGACCAAATGGAACATACATTTGACCTACTGTTCCATAAACAGGCGATTTATTTAAATCACCAATGGTGATAAATGCCTTGTTGATAAGTACACGTGAGTTAGCAACGGTATATTGGCTGCTTGAATCAAATACATCACCGTTTGGTGGTGCATTATTATAAGTAAACTCGATAAAGCCTAATGTCCAATTGCTAGGCCCCAAGAAGAAAGCATCTAAACTGACGTTAGTCACATCAATCGTTGAGGTACTTGGTTGACCACCAATGTTTGTATAATTTGCTTGGCCTTCAACGACACCGCTTAATAATAAGTGTGAGTGATAAGGTTCTTTGAAAATTTCGCCGCCCATTGCTTGCAATTGCTTAGAAATAGCTTTGCGAATGCCTAATAATTGCAAATCAGTATTTACACTAGGGCTGTTGATGACTAAGTTTGATCCAGCGTATTGAATGGGTACGCCAACATAAGGGCCTGTCGATACAAAAGCCTGTCCTGGTACATCCATATCAAACGGCAAGTATTCTCTTTCTTCACTAATTAACTGACGAAGGTCCTGGCCCGTTAATCGGTACGGTCTTTCTTCAGGAACACCTGTTGTTGGGTTCGGTGTAGCATGGCTCGAACTGACTTTACGTCTCATTTGATAAGTATCAGGTGCTAGTGGATTACCATCTGTATTATTGTGAATGCTTTTCGCTGTCTTTAGACTTTTTAATTCGCGCTGCATAGAAGCAATTTCAGCGTTAAGTTTGTCGTACTGTGCTTGTGTTACTGCGGCAAGTACTGGTGTTGTTAATAAACCAGTCAAGCATAAGGCAACCACTGAGGGTTTTAACCGGACTTTCATGAAACATCCCCTTGTTGTTAGTATTTTTTGATCCCGTCTATCGAGCAAATAAAAAATGAGCAAGAACGTTATCAAAAACGTTCTTGCAACTCAAGGGAAATGTATGAAGAGAGTTTAGCTTTTATAAGCGAGAATTGCGATTGTCAACCGACCCTCATCTTGAGTACACTTGCTGTTTTGCCTCGACAACTTGACTGAATCTCACATGAAAAATTGGCTTCGTTTTCTCTATCCAAACGTACTTGCGACTTTACTTGGTATCTCGCTAGCATTTGCTTTTGCACCTTATGAAATTTTCCCCTTGGCGTTTATTGCGCCTGCTGGATTACTAGCGCTTTGGTTAAATGCATCACCCCTACGCGCCTTCAGATTAGGGTTTTTATTTGGTGTTGGTTTATTCGGTGCCGGTATTTATTGGATATTTTACAGCATTCACTACATGGGTGATGTGCCATCATGGATAGCATTCATCATTACCGCTGGACTCATCGCAATTCTCGCCCTATTTCCAGCAAGCGTAGGTTATTTACTCAATCGTTATTTTCCAATAACAAATGACAGCAAAATTCTGTGTGCCTTCCCTGCTATTTGGGTCATTATCGAGTGGATACGCAGCTGGATTTTTACTGGCTTTGCTTGGTTGTTCCTTGGTTATAGTCAAACAAACTCGCCTCTTAAAGGGTATGCACCTATTTTAAGTGTATACGGCGTATCACTGGCTGTTGTCGTGACAAGCGCATTAATCGTAAATAGTGTTATTTATTTTCGTCGCAAAAATTTCCAAACTTTTTATTTCAACTTGTTTGCTATTATTGTTATTTGGTTAGCAGGCAGCTTATTAAATTTAATTCCATGGACGAATATTTCCGGCAAAGCACTCACTATCAATCTTGTGCAAGGAAATATTCCGCAAGAATTAAAGTGGAGCCCAGATCACATCCAACTTTCTCTTGATCGTTACAAAGATTTAACAGAACCATTATGGGGCAAATCTGATTTCATCATTTGGCCAGAAGCAGCCGTTCCTATGCCATTAGCAGAAGCTACATCATTTATAGAATTGCTGGACAAGAAAGCAAAAGAAAGCGGCACTAGTCTTATTCTTGGTATTCCGGTAGAAGCAGATGATGGTAAAAATTATCATAATGCGGTGATAACGCTTGGTAAAACTCAGCAATCTTATTACAAACGTCGCTTAGTTCCTTTTGGTGAATATGTTCCATTCGAACGCATATCTTCTTACATATTTAATTTTCTAGGTGTACCTATATCAAACCTGACACCAGGTAAATGGGGACAAGATCCTATGTTGATTGATGGTACAAAAATTTTGACATCAATTTGTTATGAAATTACTTATCCAGAGTTAACCAAATCAAACGATAGAGATATCGGCTTTATTCTCACGGTGACTAATGATGCATGGTTTGGTGAATCCTCTGCGCAAGCTCAGCATTTACAAATGGCAGAAATGCGTGCCATCGAATTAAAACGTCCTGTTGTATTTGTGAGTAATGATGGCATCACTGCTATTGTTAATGCAGATGGAAATATTCAAGCAGCAGTGCCGCCCCATCAAATTGCTGTATTAAAAGGGACGGTGCAACCCATGTCAGGTTTAACGCCATGGATGCGAAATGGCATGAACCTCATCTTATTTATTTTACTTTGTTTATTCATTACCGCTTTTAAAAATGCACGCCAAGTACCGCTTGTTAGTGCGCTTGCTGTAAAAGAAGATAAACGTACGGAAGAAAATAACAACGCTACAATGATGCAAAACCCTAAGGCTTAAAAATATTATGATAGAAGCACAATATAATCCTCAAGAAATTGAGGCAAACGCACAACGTTATTGGCAAGAAAACAATTCTTTTCAAGTTGTGGAAGATGTAAATAAAGAAAAATTTTATTGTCTTTCCATGATGCCTTATCCAAGTGGAAGTTTACACATTGGACATGTGCGCAACTACACCATTGGTGATGTGATTGCACGTTATAACTATATGTTAGGAAAAAATGTATTGCAGCCTATGAGTTGGGATGCATTTGGATTGCCCGCAGAAAATGCCGCAATCAAACATAATATTGCACCTGCAAAATGGACACGTGACAATATTGTGCATATTCGCAATCAAATGATGCAAATGGGATTTGCTTATGATTGGAGCCGTGAATTAACCACCTGTGATCCTGAATATTATCGTTGGGAACAATGGTTTTTCTTGCGTTTGTTAAAAAAAGGGTTGGTTTATAAAAAAAATGCTGAAGTAAATTGGGACCCTGTGGATCAAACGGTGCTTGCTAACGAACAAGTTATTAATGGTCGAGGCTGGCGCTCAGGCGCAATCGTAGAAAGACGAGAAATTCCGCAGTGGTTTTTAAAAATTACTGCTTATGCGGATGAACTGCTAGATGATCTTGATCAATTAGAACATTGGCCACAGCAAGTTAAAACGATGCAGCGTAATTGGATTGGACGATCAGAAGGTGCTGAAATTACTTTTGATGTTGATTCTCATCAGCCATTAACTATTTTTACCACACGTCCAGATACATTATTCGGCGTCACTTATCTTGCTCTCGCACCGCAACATCCTTTAACCAAACAATTAGCTGAAACAAATCCTGCGCTTAAACAATTTATTGATGAATGTCGCAATATCAAAATGGCGGAAGCAGAAATTGCAACCATGGAAAAACGTGGTATGCCGCTCAACATTACTGCACGTCATCCTTTGACAGGAGAAGAGATTCCTATTTGGGTCGCGAATTTTGTATTAATGGAATATGGTTCAGGTGCATTAATGGCAGTACCTGCACATGATCAACGCGATTATGAATTTGCCATGAAATATCATTTACCCATCAAGCAAGTTATTAAACCTGACAATGATACATCATGGGATTTCACTCGAAGTGCTTTCACTGATAAAGGTATATTAATTGATTCGAAAGAATTTACTGGCAGGCATTCCGCTGATGCAATTCCCGCCATCATTTCACAGTTAGAATCTCAAGGAATGGGTAAACGAACAATTAATTATCGTTTGCGTGATTGGAGTGTTTCTCGTCAACGCTATTGGGGCGCACCTATTCCCATTATTAATTGTCCAACTTGCGGCCCGCAGCCGGTCCCAGAAAAAGATTTGCCTGTGGTATTGCCGGAAGATGTCACATTTACTGGCGTTTCTTCTCCGCTTAAATCCATGCCTTCATTTTATGAAACAACTTGTCCCGTGTGTCATGAAAAAGCGACACGTGAGACAGACACATTTGACACCTTCATGGAATCATCATGGTATTACGCACGTTTCGCCTGCAAAAAACAAAACAAAGCGATGTTAGATGGTCGTGCAAATTATTGGCTACCTGTCGATCAATATGTTGGTGGAATAGAACACGCAGTTTTACATTTACTCTATGCCCGCTTCTTTCATAAATTAATGCGTGATGAAGGTTTATTAAATAGCGATGAACCATTCTTACGCTTATTGTCTCAAGGCATGGTGTTAAATAATGGCATCAAGATGTCAAAATCAAAAGGTAATGTGGTTGATCCACAAGATTTAATCGAACGTTACGGTGCTGACACAGTTCGTTTATTTGTGATGTTTGCAGCGCCACCCGAACAAAGTCTAGAATGGTCTGATAGCGGAGTTGAAGGCGCGCATCGATTCTTAAAACGTTTATGGGCATTTGCAAATGAACACCAGCAAATCATCTACGATCAAAATCGTTTACCTTCTTCGAATAAATTAGGCTCTGATAATTGGGAAAATGCCGATCCAGCACAATTAGATATTTTTAGACAAATTTACGAAATACTTGAGCAAGTAAAATTTGATTATGATCGTCAACAATTTAATACCGTTGTTTCAAGCTGCATGAAGATTTTTAATTTGTTAACTAAATTAAATGCTGAGGCAGCACCAGGTTGTATTAATATTTATGACATTGTAGTGCACAAAGGTTTCAGTATTTTATTACGCTTGCTTGCGCCTATTACACCACATATCACTCATCAATTATGGATAGATTTAGGTTATCGCGACATCATCCTTGATGCTTCATGGCCAAAATCAAGCCCTATTGTTTTCAAAATTGAAAACATAGAATTGGTGGTACAAGTGAATGGTAAATTACGCAGCCGCGTTCGCGTGTCCGCTAATGCTGATCAACAATCAATTGAAGAAAAAGTGAAGGAAGATAACAAAGTACAGCAAGCCATTGGTAATCAAGCCATCAAGAAAATCATTATGGTGCCAGGAAAATTGGTGAACATCGTAACAGGATAGTGGTCTCAGGCGCCATGCTGAAGAGCGTTCTTCGTTATAGCTGCCCTCTTGAAGAGCACTCTTAAGTATAGTTGTCTTCCTGAGGAGCGTTTTTAGTGTAGTTGTCATCCTGAGAAGCGTTTTTAGTGTAGTTGTCATCCTGAGAAGCGTTTTTTGCGACGAAGGATCTAGTAATAGTACGCACATGAAAAAAATGATCTTATACTTAATCCAAATGGAAAGACTTTATGCAGGCATTTGCTAGGAAATTAAGAATCGATAGAGATCCTTCGTCGCAAAAAACGCTCCTCAGGATGACACCCAGAGGAATCACAAAAAATCTATTGATTGTTTTTCTGTTTAGTTGTTTGATTAGCCTGTTAAGCGCTTGTGGTTTTCATTTACAAGGTGAAATGAAACTGGCGCAGCCGTTACACAAAATGTATTTAGATGTTCCTGATCCCTATGGTTATCTTGCACTTAGCTTGAAGCAAAATTTAAGAGTGTCTCATGTCGATTTGGTATCAACACGCAATGAAGCAGATACCATTCTTGTCATTATGCGCGATGATAATTCGCAAACACTAAAGAGTGTGAGCGCAACACAACAAACTCAACAATATGATCTTGTGGTCACTGTCGTATTTGAAATATTGAATAATAAAGGTGTTACCTTGCTGCCGGCGCAAACATTACGTGATACGCGCACTATTACCATGCAATCAAATCAAATTCTTGGTAGCAGCAATGAAGCGAATTTATATTATCAACAAATGCGTCGCTCACTCGCTCTCGCGATTATAGACAGGCTAGCATCACATGAAGTAACACGCATTCTCACTGAACCTAATGTTACCCATACGAAAAAATCATGAAGCTAACATATCTCCAATTTGAAACGCATTTAGCAAAAAATCTCGCACCGATTTATATTATTAGCGGTGATGAATTATTGTTAAAACACGATGCGTTAACACTGTTGCGTAAAACAGCAAAGCAAGCTGGATTTAGTGAACGCATGCGCATCACACCGGATGCGGGATTTGATTGGAACCAACTTTATACCGAACTATATTCGCCATCATTATTAGCTGAAAAACGGGTAATTGAACTCGATTGTCGCGATAGTACACTCAACAAAACGGCGGGGGCTATTTTACAAGAATATGCTGAACGTCCATCCAGTGATAACGTATTGGTAATAGACATTGCAAAGATCGATGACAAAATTGCAAAAAGCGCATGGTATAAAGCATTAGAAAAGATAGGCATCGTTGTTGCTATTTGGCCAATTACGCGTGATCAATTACCGCAATGGATTATCAATCGTGCCAAAAAATATAAGTTAATGATGCAGCAAGATGCTGCAAACTTGTTGGCAGATTTTGTTGAGGGTAATCTTGTTGCTGCAGCTCAAGCAATAGAAAAAATTTATTTATTAAAAACACAAGCACCTATCGATATAAATATAGTACAGACGGTTTTAACAGATGAAAGCCGTTTTAATATTTTTGATTTTCTGGAAAGTTTAATCGGCGGCGATAAAACACGCTCATTGCATATGTTGGCTAATTTAAAAGAAGATGGCACAGAACCTGTGCTTATTTTATGGGGCATCACACGCGAATTACGTCTACTTGCTGATTTGGCTGCAAAAATAAAAAATGGTGCGGCTTATCAGGATTTATTTCAACAATACCGAATTTTTGCCCGCCGGCAATTAGCGCTAAAACGTTTTCTCACCCGTTTTTCTGCCAACGATTGTTTTCAATTTTTGGCACATTCAGCCCATATAGACCGTATGATTAAAGGCGGCATTTCTGGAAACGTGTGGGAACAATTAGAGTTATTTTGCTTAAGGTTACGATAAATAACACTTTAATTTTTTTATTTTTCTTGATCTATTCTTTAGCGTTTTCAGGCAACCTTAAGAAATTTCTAATATCATATAGATAACGATAAAATAACCGAGAGAGTGACCCATGAATAGCCACGCTGATGTTAAGAAACCACAGCTTTTTAATGAGTTGATTAACAGAATTATCGCCTTGGAAGAACTAACACCGGCGGAAGCTGAAGCACTTAAAAAAATTTGCTATGCTGCAACAGACTTGCCGGAAGCAATAGAAGGTGAGCCGTCATCGACTCTCATACTTGAACAGCTCGAAATATCAAAACATGCTTTAAAAATTTCACCTACCTCGGAAAAAAAGATTAGAGCACACATTGAGCTCATGGAAACCGTTCTTCAAGGTTGGGGTATGAACGGCCATTTTCCCGGATTATCTGCACTAGCATTACATTACAAAGACATCGAAGGAATTGGTTCAGACGATGTCACTGATTTTACTGTTGCATCTTTCCCTGGCGATAAAAAGTTACTAGAACAAGCTCTAAAAGTGCTTGAGAAGAATATTGATTTCTTTAATGTGTATTATACAGGATATGCTGCTAATGCACTTACTGGCGCCGTATACATCGCATGTGAGGTAGGCATTAAAGGAATTCGGCGAATAGATGATGAAGAAATAACTGAAAAAGAAATGAACCGACAGGAAAAAATACAAGAAGCAATTTCCTTTGCAGCTGAGCATGAAGAGGAATTATTAGCACTAGTTAGGATTAAGCAAACTAATGCTGAATTTCTTACAGGAATTATAGGGACCATAGAAACTGAGGGTAAAAAAGAAGGAATTATGGATACATATATGAATATGTATAAGGATCGACAAATTATAGTTGAAAGTGAAAATAGCTCGCGATATGTTCGTAATTTTGATGCGGTCATGCTGGCAATGCGTACTGACTATGCGCTAAAAGCAGAACCCATTACTTCTGTACTGAACCAAAACAAAAAATTAGCTACTGCTTTGATGCAATATCCAACTGCACGAGCAATACAGCAAACAATAGGTAAGAAAGACTTAACTCCTCAGCAAACACTTAATCACGTCCAAGAAATACTTAAATCAGGTGCGGTTCACTTTCAAAAAGATAGTGTTAGCGAAGAAAACCGTGATAGTAAAGCTAAGAAATTCTTTAAACGCGTAGCTGAATTAGTAACCTTCGGTTTAGCTAAGAAGCTTTGGACAGAGACGAAGACAGAGACGAAAACGAAAGGTGAGCATTACTTAGAAAAAACACATATCTTTGCTCATGTAACAGAAAATTCAGCAAAAAGAAAAGCTGAAACAATGATTAATGAAGAGCAGCAGCATGGCCATAAACGTCAACGCACTCAATAACTAAGTTATCATTTTGACCAACTCCTCCCCTCAGCAAAAACTGAGGAGAGTTGGCATAATTCCGCAACACTTTACACCATCCTCATTACCGCCTAAGATCGCTCAGCTTGCGCTATAATAGCAGTATCACTAAAGGTTAGTTCATGCATCAAACACACAAAGCAATTGGCATCCTAGGTGGCACATTTGATCCTATTCATTTAGGCCATTTGCGCATGGCCATTGAACTTTATGAAAGTCTTGATCTCGCCAAAGTACATATCATGCCCTGCTTTCAACCTGTACATCGCAAGCTTCCAACGGCAACACCTCAACATAGATTAGCCATGGTACAGTGTGCCATTGCGAGCGAACCTGCGCTTTATGCAGATGATAGAGAAATTCGCAGGCAAGGCCCTTCTTACATGATAGATACGCTGCTTCAAATGCGAGAAGAAATGCCAACTACCCCACTCTGTTTATTATTAGGCATTGATGCATTCCTAGGATTTCCTAGTTGGCATCGTTGGCGCGATATTTTAAATCACGCTCATTTAATTGTTGCACATAGACCGCAATATCATCTTCCATCAACAGGTATCATTGCAGATTTGCTTAAAGAAAATTTACAGCATGAATATGGGTTCATTCATGAAAATCCAGCGGGTGGTATTTTGCTGCGTCCGATCACCGCATTAGAAATCTCTGCAACTGATATTAGAAAACAGATTGCAATGGGAAGGAATCCAAGGTATTTATTGCCCGATGGGGTTTATGATTACATTAAACAGCACGGTATTTACAGTATAAGTCGGATTTAAACTATGAAATCAGAAGAATTACGCGATCTAGCGGTGACAGCACTCGATGATGTTAAAGGTATTGATATTGTTGATTTGGACGTTAGATCATTA
Organism: Gammaproteobacteria bacterium; assembly: GCA_027356065.1. Taxonomy (GTDB): domain Bacteria; phylum Pseudomonadota; class Gammaproteobacteria; order DSM-16500; family DSM-16500; genus Aquicella. The sequence continues at coordinate 6,071 of DAIEGU010000126.1, read as the reverse complement.
ACCAGCATTACAGACTATATGGTCATTTGCACGGGTCGTTCAACACGTCATGTAAAAGCATTAGCAGAAGCTGTCGCAGCTAAAGCGAAAGAAATGAAAGCAACTAGCGTCGTGCGTATGGAAGGCGAACGCGAAAGTGAGTGGATATTAGTTGATTTAGGTGACGTGGTTGTTCATGTCATGCTGGCTGCAACACGTGCATTTTATAGCCTTGAAGATCTTTGGGAACCCGTGAAGGAATTGCGCGAGCAAAAACCAGGCTAGTAATGCGTATACGATTACTCACCATCACGCATAAATCACCTGCTTGGATTAAAACAGGTTATGAAGAGTATGCAAAACGCTTACCTGCATCTTGTGAACTTCAATTAGTAGAAATTCCTGCAGAAAAACGCACTAGTAATGCTGATTTGAATCGAATTAAAGAGCGTGAAGGCGAAAAAATGCTGGCGGCGATAAAGCCTAACCACAAGGTCATTGCGCTCGATATGACAGGCAAGCTTTGGTCTACAGAACAACTTGCCGATCAACTTTCAAATTGGCAAGCTAATGGGCGTCATATTGATTTACTGGTTGGTGGCCCTGAAGGATTGGCTGCCGCATGTTTACAAAAAGCAGAAGACAAATGGTCGCTCTCTCCACTTACGTTTCCGCACATATTAGTCAAGCTCATTGTCGCTGAGCAGATTTATCGCGCTTGGAGTATTTTGAATAAGCATCCGTATCATAGATAAACCTTGCATCGTCCTCTTGTGTGGGCGACGACTACTATTAGCCATACTCGTTTAGAATGGCTAAGATAGCAAAACAACCTACTGCGGCGTACTCAAAGAAAGAATTGCCAGCATTGCTCGCTTTTCATCACATTTATCTTGATAAGCTTTATTCGCTAACTGCACTTTTGCTTCTGCAAGTTTGATATCAGCTGCTGGGGCATGTTTGGCTTTTAAATCGGCTAAAGCTTGCTCTGTCTGTTTGCTTGCTGTTTTCGCTTTAATATATTCAAGCTCTACCATCAAAATCTTTTCACCGAATTTTTCAGGATTTTCTTCCTGCTCTTTTAACAGCATCATCGTCTTATTGGCAGCATTCATTACCATGTCACACTCTGCTGCTGTCGTTGTACTTTCATTTGACTGGCAACGTTCAACAGCTTTTTTCAATTCCAATGGATGTTGCACAAGGTAATTATAGGAAGGCTTTTCTTGGCAAGCTGTCAATGCAACGACTGTGAAACACAAAGATATAATTTTCAAAAAAAATGACATTATTATTTTCTCTTTAATAAAGAATAGGGAACTGCGGTATTAAGAAATAAGGAAAGAAATGGTAAGCCGATAAGCACAAGACCTGCTATCGCCAAAAACACAACCGTACTAATGGGAACCATTAACGGGCTACGTTTATGTTCAAAATATTTAATGATAGCTGCAAATATAAAAGAAAGCCCTATCACAAAACAGCCAGTTTGTACCATGTCAGACATGAACCCAACGGGCTCGAGTAAGTTCTGTGCAACTTGGCCTATCCCTTTTCCACTATCAGTAGTACTAGCTAATGCAGGAGCAAGAGACAACCAAAACAATCCCAGGAGTCGTAAAAGCAAATTAGTCATCATTTTATTCATAGAAGTATTCATTAAAAATAGAATTTAAGTTTGAATTATTATAGATTGGATATTATGTTTGACAACACTTTAATGCCACCAACATCATCCATCGTGCCAGGTTTTCCAGCCGGAGATAATGGTTCATCTTTCGCTAATTATATTGCGCATATTCAAACCATCATTTGCGAACGACGCTGTATTCCCAAACATCTTGATAATGCAAAAACAGCCAATGTATTGGAAGCCAATAGCCCTTTTGAATGTCTTCCAGATTTTCTTCCACCAACAGGGACTAAATATCAATATGGGGCATTATTAATTCATGGCTTATTGGACAGCCCTTTTTCACTTAAAGATATCGCTCTGCGTCTTAAAACTAATAATGTGCTTAGCCGAGCACTTTTATTACCAGGCCATGGCACTGTTCCACAAGATTTATTACAAGTCTCTTATCAAGATTGGATACAAACCGTGCGCTATGGAATTGACGTCATGCAACGGGATGTAGAAAAAATCTTTCTGATCGGCTATTCAACTGGCGCTGCGCTTTCAATTTATCAAGCTTTGCAGCCAGAAAATCGTAAACAAATTGCAGGGTTAATATTACTTGCTCCAGCAATTCGTATCAAAGCCCCAGTTGATATTGTCATTGGTTGGAATTATTTGAAAAAATGGCTCAGTAAAAAGAATTTAAAATGGCTTTATCGTGAAAAAGAAATTGATTATGCGAAATATCATTCCATTACATTCAATGCTGTGAATCAAGTTGCACAACTGACTAATGTGATACGCGATTTAAATAAAAAACGACCACTAGATATTCCCATTTTGATGGTGATGAGTAATGATGATGAAACTATTTCTAGTCATTCAGCATTAAATTATTTTTGCTCGCTAAACGAACCCAACTCCAAATTATTACTTTATACAACTAGCAATCGTACTCATACTGACAAAAGAATTGAAACACGAAAGTCATCTTATCCAGAATTACATATTAAAAACTTTTCTCATGTTACCGTCCCATTTGCAGCAGACAATAAACACTACGGCCAACATGGCGATTATTCTTATGCATCACATCTTAATACAACTCAATATTTGTATGGTGCATACAATCGCCTTGAAGAAAAAATTTATAATCAGCTTTATCAATTCAAATTAATAAAACATAAACATCGTGAATTAACTTATAATCCTGATTTTGATTATATGATTAAGCAAATTATTGATTTTATTATTTCTTAATTTTTCTCTATTATAGCGGAATCTTATTATTTGTAATATCAATAAATTAAATTGATTTAATATATTTAATATTTGGGTTATGCTCATCGTGATATCATAACTCTAATAATTCTAAAAAATGGCTGGGAATAATTATGATAAGAAAACTTAGCCTTCTGCTATTAATTTCATTTCCCCTTATTAGTTGCTCAACAGGATATATGCCTGCCCAAACATATGGCGGTTTTTATGTAAATGGCTACTCAGATGCGCGTACCAATGCGAATACAGCCATTGTAAGATACGATGGAAATCGATTCATGGATCCAGAAAAAATGCGCGGCTATCTACTTTATCGATGCGCTGAAGTGACTATTCAAAATGGTTATGACTATTTTATTATTACGTCTACCAATGGATCTGCTGTAAATGTACATCCTATTAGCAGAGATAAAGTTTATCAAACTACTATTCATCCAAAAGGCTCATCCGTAGGTTATAGAAGCACGCAATATAGAGGTTATCAATATACATCTTCTTCAGTACCAGATAATGATCCTACCAATCAAACGCCTAATTATGCAGAAGTTGCTGTAATTAAAATGTTTCAAGGGAAAAAACCAGGCAATCTACCTAATGCGTTTGATGCGAATGATATTATTGCACACTTTGGCCCATCAACTTTTTAGTTGCCGTTTTATGACAAGGACGTTATGGGTTGTGCTGTAATTTTTTCATAGCTTCATCAGATAAAACAAGAATATCAATTCTACGATTTGAAGGATTCATCCCATTTTTCTTATCTAACAATTCTTTATCACCCTCCCCTACAATTCGTAAAATTTTATCTGGCATCATACCAAATTTAATTAAAGCTCGACGTGTAGCATTTGCTCTATCAGCAGATAATTCCCAATTTGTATAATTGTCACCGGAAAATTTAATGGTATCCGTATGCCCGGTAATAACAATTTGATTAGGATAATTATTTAGTTCGTTGCTCAGCCAAGATAAAATTGTATTGGCATATTTTTCAAAATCAGTTCTACCTTTGGAAAACATAGGTTTATTTTCCAAATCTCTTAATTCAATTTTAAGACCATCTGCTGTAATAATAAAATTTAGCTGATTTTTAAATTGTCTCAGCACAGGGTCTTTATCCATTTTATTTTCCAAATCTTGTTTAACTTGCTCTAACTTTTGCATATTTGCATTAGGGTTTTGTGTTGTCACTGATGTTATACGCATTGGAATTTGAACTGATTGAGTTTTTTGTTTTTCTTTTTCATCTTCTGTCTTTTTATTATTATCAAGTGCTTTCCAATTAGATTTTTGGTTTCCTTTTTCAACATAGTAATCATGTTGCTGGTCTTTATTTATTTTCGTACCCTTATCAACCAATCCTTTTTTAGTCGGATGTTTAAAATATTCAGCAACACTCGTTAATTGCGATTTATTTAATAATGCTAATATCCACATAATTAAGAAGAACGCCATCATAGCTGTAACAAAATCTGCGTATGCAATTTTCCATGCACCGCCATGATGTCCTGCTTTTTTGATTTTTTTAACACGTTTTATGATGATGGGTTGATTATTTTCACTCATCGTACATTTCCTTTAAAGCTTATTCAGTCCCAGCTTTTTCTTGCGCTGGAGCGCCTTCTGGACGACGTTGAGCTGCTCTTACATCTTTTAATATTTTATCTAATTCGCTGTTCGTTGGCCTTTCACCGGAATATAAAACTTTTCTAGCAAATTCCACTGCGATTGATGGAGCAAGATTATGTACTGAAGCAAGCAATACTAATTTTATTGATTGCAATATTATAATTTCCGAATGCAATCGATTTTCAAGAATATGTGCAATAGGTGCAGTAAATCCGTAGCCAATTAATACGCCTAAAAAAGTCCCTACTAAGGCTGCGGCAACATGCGCACCTAATTCGGCAGGTGGCCCATCTATTCTTTGCATCGTTGTCACAACACCCATAACAGCCGCAACAATACCAAATGCTGGCATGCTATCAGATAACTTATTAATTGCCGATATAGGTAATTCGCCTTCTTGTGCATAAGTTTCAATATCTTCATCCATTAATTGCTCTAAATGCATGATATCAACACGACCAGTCACAATAAGTCTTAAATGATCGCAAAGAAATTCCATTATTTTTTGATCTTTGATAATTAACTTATATGGAGAAAAGAGCGAACTTTTCTTGTAATCTTCTATATCTGATTCGATAGATAAAACACCTTCTTTTTTAATTTTATTTGTTAACACAAAAAATAGTGAAAGCAATTCAATATAAAATTTTCTTGAATAACCCGCTCCTCTCACAATAGAAGCTGCTCCTTTTAGTGAAGCTTTAATGACTTTTGGATTATTGCCGATAATGAATGAACCCGTTGCCGCACCTGTGATAATAAGAAATTCAAACGGTTGAAATAATGCATACAAGTTACCACCTGACAACATGTAGCCACCAAATACTGATAGGATAATAACCAAGTATCCGAAAATTACTAACATGTTATTCCTTAATTCAGGAAATCACTTCAGCTCTGTTTAAACCAATTACAATCGCTTCAACAGTTTTTTTAGAAGAAGGATTATAAGCAGTAATTGCATCATGCAAACTGCCGTCTGATTTTGATATGCCTTTCATCATTACTTCAATTGCATTTTTTCTTGCGATCAAATCAACTTCCTGATTTTTATGTACAAGCTGTGGTCTATGAACACTTATTTTTGATATCACTGATCCCGCATTAATGATGTGCGAAGAAACAAAATTAACAACTTCACTTTTATTTTTAAAATAGCCATTAAATAAATGATTTATATTTTCTTGCGCATAATCCAAATCAGATTCAGAAATTGTAGTGTCCATTGCAATCGGATATTTTGCTATGACTACTTTTGTAAATATTTGCACATCAACAGGAATGAAAACATGCCATGGCTGGCTTCCTGCACAAATTAATTCAACTGAATTAAGTTTTTCTCTAGTCGATTCCTTAGGCAACGTAGCCGTTATCTTCTGATCACATTTAGCCAATTGGCGCGGCAAATCTGATGGATTTATTTGTATATCAGCAGTTTCATCTGTTTCTAATGCGACATTTTGAGTAATAAAATTTTTCGCTAACTCTTTCATACCATCAACTGGTTCATACTCAATTGATCCTGAAAAGCAGCCATTAGAAAGAAAAAAATAAAAAATAAAAA
>DAIEGU010000123.1 GCA_027356065.1 Gammaproteobacteria bacterium | reverse complement strand
GCAAAAAACGCCTGTTCAGGATGACACATTTGGATCATGCAACAATGTCTGTTTGCCGGCAAAAGTTTTATGCAACAACACCAAACCCGGATGAGAACATCCGGGCCATGGTAAAAGCAATTTTAACTTTTCATGCCGTTGTGGCGTAATGTAGTTGTAGTTGCTGGATTTTCTTCGTGTGGTGGCTGTGTTTTCGAAGTCGCTTTCTTTGGTGGCTGTTCTTGCTCTGGCTTACCCTCTTTTGTACGTGTGGTAGGTACAGGAGTAAAAACATCTTTGAGTAATTTCATATTAACCAATGTTAGTCGTTGCTGTTTTTGTTGATCTACCTCCTCCTTTGCAGGAACTGGAGCTATTGATCCCTCAGAAAATTGCGTTCTTCGAACAGTTGTTGGTAGTGTTTCTGAAACACTCTTTTCAAGCGGTTTGCGAACTTCTTTGTTGCCAGACTTAGGCTGTTGTTTTGGAGGCATCTTAAACGTAAGCTCCCCCCCCACTCTAGTAGCTCTAGTAGTAGAGTCTGGATTGGAAGATCTGTTATAAGGTCTATTTGTGCTTGCTTTTTTCAACTCTGGGCCCGGCGTTATTGACCTATCTCTCGCACGACTCAATTGCGTAAACAAATGCAAAGTCGTACCAGTACTCTCAGGATCGGGAGTAAGTGTACGCTGCGCGAGTTTGATGTGACTACTAATTTTTTCACGGGCAACTGTTTCTTGAACAACTTGTTTCTTTGCTATTTGCTCAATTAACGGAGGAGTTTCTTCTACAGTAGCCACTTCTTCTAGTTTAAAAATAATTTCTTCTTTATTTTTTTTCTCAGTCTCCTGAGATAACTTATCATTGAGACTAGCAATTTCTTGTTCACGCATGTTTTTTTTCTGTTCTACCAGACTTTTCAATTCAATTTCTAGCTGTTCAACAACATTAGATTGCTTAAGTTGACTTCGTAATTCTTCTTGTAAGTCTTTTAACATCGGAAAAAGAGAAGTATCTTTTCCAAACCTCTTTTTCATACCATCAAAAGTAAGGTGTTTATTATTTTCAGGATTGCTAACTTCTTTTTCTACAAACTGTAGCAATTCTTTTAAATGTGGAATAAACCCTTTCCCTCCAGTAGAAACAAAGATATAAGCCTCTTTTAACCGCTTCATTATATCTTCTACACGCTGCTTACGTCCTGGATCGGCTTGATCTTTTCCATATTCCTCGATGTTTTTTATTTTGGTTAAAACTTCATCTCCATTTTTTAACTCAACTTCACGGCGAATATCAGCTAACTGGAGTTGAATTTGTGCTTCTCTAGTAAATACAAATTCAGGTGTTAATAATACAGAAGGCATGTTTTGAATAATGGTAGAACGTGGTAAAACTGCATTTGCTGGTTCACGGACTGCAGAAATAGCATTAGTGTGGGTTGTATTTTGTTGAATTGTCTCGCTAGACATAAATTGAATTGAATTACGATATAAATCGTTTTGCTCAAGTGCTACAAAACTTTCTCTTTGTTGCTCTAATTCAGAGTAATGCGATTTTAATTTTTCAAAGTGCTTTGAAAAAGTATCTAGTCTTTTATTTTTCCGATCTATCTCTTTTTGTAGCTCATTAATTTTATCTCTAATTGGTTCATCAGCGCCTTGAAGTGAGACTGCATTTAATTGCTCAGAAAGCGCCGAAAGTTCATTTGTCAAATTCTCTATCTTGTTCCTCATAGCATCAACCGCTCCTCGACTCATAGCAAGCTGCGCATGAAAGGATTGAGAACGCTCGATATCACTGAATAGAAATTTATTTTCTCTTAATTCTTGCTGTATGCTAATTTCTTTAGTTAATAAACGCAGTTTTTCTGTTTGCAAGCTAACCAAATGTTCTTGTTCTTCTGAAATGTCTTGTTCTGGATTGAAAAACTTTAAATCAGTTATCACATCTTCTTGTTTTTTGATGTGCTCATTCAATATATGAATCAACACATGTTTTTGCTTTTCTACAATGTTAGATGTTACTTTTTCTTTGTGTTTTTCTACTTCATCAATATTAGTAATTAATTTTTTATATTCGTCTGAAGCTTGCTTTCCTTCTGCTTCATATTTTTCTTTAGCTGCATTAAATATGTCTAACTTTTCGAAACCGTTATCTAATTGCTTAGGAACATAATCAAGCGCAACGATCGTATGCGGTGCACAAGTTTCAAATATTATATTTCTCTTTTTACCTACGTTCAAAATTGTTTGCATTTCAGCAAGTATTTCTTTTGCTTCCGGAGATAAACTGTCTCTTGTTTGAGCTAATCGACTAATCGCTGAATTACCAAATATCACACCAAAAATAATACTTGCAATGACATAGTCACCTTCATCAAAAGCTTTTTTCATCATATAAATTAAATCTTGCATTGCAAGCACGCGCTCATCCAACGATTCCAGTGCAAGGATTTCGTTAACTATCTCCCACTGGTATTGTGCAGTGAAATTAGCCGCGCGTGATAAACTAATAGATGCTAGATTAATTAGACTTGGGTCATAAGTCGCAGCATCAAATTCCAAAAATAATCGGCGACTTACTTTTTTGCTTACTGGATTTAAACGCTGGTCTAATTTACCCTGATAAGCCTTGAGTAATGACCCATAGGCTTTAGGTTGGCTCTCGAAATCATTTCTTAACGCAGCAATAGTAGCTCGAACTTCTGATGTTACTTTCTTCAAATCAATCGGTGGATCTTTTTCAATATTCTTTAAATACTTAATTAATCCAGAAATATAAGCTTTGACTAAGGCTTCTCTATTTTTTAGATTTTTATTTTTGGGGTTTCCAGTTAACAATTGTTTGGCTTTAACTAATAAATCGTTTAATTGATCTAAATCCAACTCATCGGTGGCTTTTTGACGAGTAAAATTCGTTAAAAATAATGCCATTGTACCTAATGTAGTATCTAATTGATTTAAAGGTTGCGTTGCAGGTGTCTTACTCATCATAGAAGAAGTTCCCCTATATAATATTTTTATTCCTTGGTTTGCGGCGCTAATCATTCCTCTCTAACTAAATAGAGAAGAAAGTAAAATTGAGGTTAGCACTGGAAGCTTAAGGAAAGCTTAAGAATCGTTTGTGGTTTATTTATATTTATTTTTATATTTATTTTTTATATTTCTAGTAATGGATTTTGTTTTATGGTTTTATCGATCTCCTTCAAGGTTTTTAATAAATCGCGCATTTTGTGTAACGGCCACATATTGGGACCATCAGAAGGTGCTTGATCTGGATTTGGGTGTGTTTCCATAAAAATGCCGGCAACGCCTGCGGCAATAGCTGCACGTGCAAGTACAGGAACAAATTGTCTTTGCCCACCGGTTTTACCATCAGCTCCGCCAGGTAATTGAACTGAATGAGTTGCATCATATACAACTGGACAACCTGTTTCCCGCATCACTGCAAGTGAACGCATATCAGAAACCAAATTGTTATAACCAAACGATGCGCCGCGCTCACAAACCAGTATTTGTTCATTACCGACTTCGCGTGCTTTTTCTACTACGTGTTTCATTTCCCAAGGAGAAAGAAACTGTCCTTTTTTGATATTGATTGGGATGCGTTGTTCTGCAACACGTTTAATAAAATTTGTTTGGCGGCAAAGAAAAGCAGGTGTTTGCATCACATCGATAACGGCAGCCACTTCATTAAGCGGTGTATCTTCATGTACGTCTGTTAATACAGGAACACCCACTTGTTTTTTCACTGCCTCTAAAATTTTCAGTCCGCCGTGAATACCAGGGCCGCGAAAACTATGTCCCGACGTTCGATTCGCTTTATCAAATGAAGATTTATAAATAAAAGGAATTTGTAATTCTTGCGTAATTGCTTTTAATTCTGACGCTGTATCAATTGCAAATTGTTCACCTTCAATCACACAAGGGCCTGCAATAAGAAAAAATGGCTGATTAATTCCAATCGTAAATCCGCATAATTTCATTTTGCTATTACTCCTAATTTAGGTTTCTTTGCTTGTGCAGCTGCAGCGCGTATGAAATTAGTAAACAATGGATGGCCATCACGAGGCGTAGAAGTAAATTCCGGATGAAATTGACTCGCAATAAACCAAGGATGATTAGGTAATTCAATTAATTCAACTAAATTATCTTGTGAACGACCAGATACTTTTAATCCTGCTGCTTCAATAGCAGATAATAAATTATTGTTTACTTCATAACGATGACGATGACGTTCAACAATGGTATCGCTGCCGTATAAACGGCGCGCAAGTGAATCGGGACTCAAGTAACATGTTTGACCGCCTAAACGCATGGTGCCGCCTATGTCGGATTTATCACTGCGTTCTTCTTTTACACCTTTCTGGTCTATCCATTCAGTCACTAACGCCACAACAGGATAAGGCGTTTCTGGATCAAATTCCGTGCTATTTGCATTAGGCATGTTTGCCATGTGTCGGGCATATTCAATAATCGCAATTTGCATACCTAAACAAATACCCAGATAAGGAATATTATTTTCACGTGCATATTTAGCCGCGAGAATTTTTCCTTCAACACCGCGTTTTCCAAAACCGCCAGGCACTAATATGGCATCCAAGTTAGATAACATATTTGCAGAATCGCCATGTTCTAATTCTTCAGAATCAATATATTTGATATTAACGCGTGTGCGTGCTTGGATACCTGCATGTTTTAATGCTTCGGATAACGATTTATAAGAGTCAGCAAGATCGACATATTTACCTACCATGCCAATGGTGACTTCTTTATCTGGATTGCGATAGGCATCAACTACTTTTTCCCACTCACTAAAATCAGCAGACTTTACTTCAAGACCTAAATCTTTAATAACAATTTTATCTAATCCTTGCTCATGTAAAGCTAAGGGAATTTGATAAATAAAGTCGACATCTAATAATGGAATAACTGCTTCTTTTTCTACATTGGTAAACAGAGCGATCTTTGAACGATCACTATCTGAAATCAGTCTATCGCTGCGGCAAATTAAAATATCAGGCTGGATACCAATAGAACGTAATTCTTTGACAGAATGCTGTGTGGGTTTAGTTTTGATTTCACCCGCGGTCGGAATAAACGGTAACAATGTTAGATGAATAAACAAGGTACGTTGACGACCGAGCTTCATACGCATTTGTCGTATGGCTTCTAAAAATGGCAACGATTCAATGTCCCCTACCGTGCCGCCAATTTCAATTAAGGCAACATCGACATTCCCTGCACCTTTCTCAATGCAATGCTGGATTTCATCTGTAATATGAGGAATAACTTGAACCGTACCGCCCAAATAGTCGCCTCTGCGCTCTTTACGAATGACATTGGCATAAACACGCCCAGTCGTAAAATTATTGGCTTTAGTCGTTTTGATACGAACGAAGCGCTCATAATGGCCAAGGTCAAGGTCTGTCTCAGCGCCATCTTCTGTCACAAAAACTTCGCCGTGTTGAAAAGGACTCATGGTGCCTGGATCAACATTAATATAGGGGTCAAGTTTCATTAAGTTAACAGTCAAACCGCGAGCTTCAAGGATAGCGCCTAACGATGCGGCAGCCACACCCTTACCCAAAGAAGAAACCACACCGCCTGTGATGAATATATATCTTGTCATAGTTATTAATTATATACGCTGTCTAGGGTCTAAATGATTTAAAATTTTGATTTGGACTGTATCAAAATCACTACTTATCCGCAATCATTCTATATCAGTTTGGGGCCGGAACCAGACCGATGTAAGGCCATTTCCGGTGTTATTATCGGCTCTATCTCTTCTGTTTTAGGTTTCGGCGCACAGAACAAAAACTGCTTGAACCATGATTTAAACGAAAAAGTCGCGGGTGATTTCTGCTCAACTTCCATTACCTCATACTGACTATTCTCTTGATTCAAATTATTTTGGCCTGGAATAGCTGAGATGCTATTTTCAGCCCTAACCAACTGAGCAACACGATTTTTTACCTGCTCCAATTGGCTTACTACTCGGTTATTTTTAACTCGCAACTCATCCATGTTCGTTTTCATTCGGCAATTATTATAACTATCTATAAAATTCCGATTCTGCGCACCCATTTGGCGTCTTTCAGCTTGAAAAGATGATTTGTAAATTAGCGCACCAATCAGACAACCCAACGCAAGCGTACCCACCACGCCAACGATCAATGCAGCCACGGGACCTGCCAAACCAGCGACAGCAGTTAAACCATAAACTGCCGCGCCATATTTTGCCATTACGAGACTAGCCGCTACCGCAGCAATATTTAACCCAGCACCTAATGGACACAAAATATCTGTATTGTAGGCAACAAAAGCATCCATTGATTCGGTTGAGCTTGTCCAATCTGGATTTTCCTTAGGATCTATCACACCCAATCGCTTTTTACTTTTAAGTATGGGACGAGAAATATATGAAAGAGCTAATTTAGATTTACCGTCGTTTGTGAAGATCATTAAATCATTCATTTCAGTTTTTAAATCGCTATATCCTTTTTGTAACGCTTCAGACTGACTATTTAAACTTTGTAATTCCATTGAAGATGTATGAATATCTACTAAATCAAGTCGGGTATTTAATTTAACAGCTTCTTTTTCTAAGGCATTTAAACGGTTTGCAAAATCTTGTTCATATTTAGGCAATCTTGTAGCTAGCAAGTTAAATCGCATGGCTTCTCTTGCCGTGTTGCTAAATTCTTCCGTCCGTATTTTATAACATTTATAAACAAACGGAATATAAAAAGCGGGGAATGCTGCTGCAGTAATAATAGAAGCTGTCACAGGCTCTGGATTAAGACCACCTAATGTTCCAAGAAAAGCAGCACCGGTAATAGCTGGACACACAGAACTCAAAACAACCGATGTTATCGCTTTGCGTCTATACGAATTACTCAATGAATCAACACGTAAATCAATTAAAGACATTGCTTCCTGATAGGTGAGGAAAGTTGCGACCTTCAAATTAGTCATGAATTTTTCTTCAGAAAAATTAGGGTCTTTTGCCCAGTTTTCAAGTATTTCTTTATTGAGGCTTGTAGTATTCGTTTTTATTTTTTGCTGCTTTGGATTCTTATAATAATAAATATTACTATAAATTTGTTGATGACCTTCTTTAGATGCAATTTCTTCTGCAAGACGTCCTTCTGAATCAGGCATTTTTAACAGCGACTTTTTAGTTGCTTCTAAATTAGAAGAAGGCCTAAGTTTTACTAGCTTATCTTTCTTCTTTTCTTTTTTGCTTTTATTTTTTTCTTTCTGGCCTGCGCTTTCTTCAAATTCCATATCGAGTAATATTTCTTCTTTGTCCTTTTTTTCTAACTCATTTTCTTCGAGTAAATTTATTTCATCTTGTAAATTATTTACTTTATAAATTCGCAAAAGAACTTTGGCGGTCTCAAAAAAACCAAACTTAGCTGCTTCAACTAATACTGTTCTACCGTTTGCGTTTGTTACGCTTAAATCCAAATCGTCTATTTGAACGAGCTTAGCAACAATGTGTCTTTTTGCTCCAATAAACTTATCATCTGCGCCAGGATGATATCGCATAGCGAGATGCAATGGTGTATTTCCATTTTGGTCGACTGCATTCAACCAACAATCATTTACGATTGACCACATGGTTTTTTTAGTCGCGTCTGCGGTTTTTTTACTTAATAATTCAAAAAATTGTTCGTGTCCTAATTGCGCAGCTAAATGCAAAGGCGTGCTTCCAGCTTTCTTCTTAGGAATGTTTTTTAAATGAATACCAAATTTCTGATTTCCCTCACTGTATAAAACAGACAACAATAAAATAAACAACTCAGTATTCTTTTTTTCTATTGCATAATCTAATGCAGATTTTTTATTTTTATCCGTACATTCATAGATTGTACTCAAAGGAAGCGTTTGATTTGACGTATCCTGAAGCAAATTCTTAATGGCTGTTAAATCTTTTGATTTAACAGCTTGTAAAAAATCAGCTTTTTTCCTTTCAATAATAGACGACACGTCATTATTGCGCAGTGAGAGCATGATTACCTCGATGATAATACGATTTATTATTTTAATTTTTTATAAATTAAAAGAAGCTTAAGAAATTATATAAGCCAAAGCTTATCGGATTCTTAAAGCACTATGACTATAACGATACACCCGGAACGACACTCAAAAACAAAATCCAAAACCGCCGGCCTTCTTGACTCTCATAAATTATCAATTTAGGCTGTAGCATAGCTAAAACGGATTGGTGTTTCAAATTTAGGAGACTTTTCATGTTAATGCGTATCTTCGTGACGCTTATTATTATTATCGCAATTGCTGTTGGCATATTTGCACTCGTTCTACCTCGCGATCAATTAGTTAGATTAATTATTTTCCGTGACTTTTTCGATGTAACGCTGCCTATTCTAGCCTTTGGTGCATTAGTTAAATACCTTTGCACTTGCTGTTTTCGTTGCAAATCTTGTCATGATTCAAAATCAGAAAAACTCCACTAAGCGATAAAATTATCCGCCATCTCTGCTAGAACTTGCAGAGATGGCAACAAAGAACTCAGCCTCTCTATATTGTGATACCGTTCCGTTCGCAGCATAAATCTTTGTGGCGAATAAGTGTTATTGTTTACCCCCATCCTGACCCTCCCCCCTTAGGCATTGTTGCATAATTCAAATGTGTCATCCTGAACAGGCGTTTTTTGCCTGTGAAGGATCTAAATATTAATGAAAAA
>DAIEGU010000110.1 GCA_027356065.1 Gammaproteobacteria bacterium | reverse complement strand
ACGCCTGTTCAGGATGACACATTTGAATTTCGCGATAGTCATTTGTTGTTCCAGGGTGACGGGAAATTTTGAAGCCAGGATGGGGATAGCAACACGCTAATCATTGGCTTTTTTTTCAAATAGAATAGAATCAGTTTTTATCAATTGCGGATGTAGTTCAATGGTAGAACGGGAGCTTCCCAAGCTCTTAGTGTGGGTTCGATTCCCATCATCCGCTGTAAAGTGATGTAAACATGGAGAGGGAGCTCATGCGGAAGAAAAAATTTCATTTTACTAGTGTGATGGTTACAGTTTTGTCTTTGTTTGCATTATCTGCTCATGCAGATACAAGTGATATGACAAAAGTAGTATGGGGATATAAAGGAAATATTGGGCCGGAACGTTGGAGCCAATTGAGTCCTGATTTTACTCTTTGTGCAACCGGAAAATTACAATCACCTATTAACATACCGTCAAAAACGAATGCAGCGTCTAATGCATTAAATATTCAATATCAACCAGCAGCTATGAATATTATCAAAGATGGTTCAACGGAATTAATGCTGGGTAATACCAGTGTCATTATTAAAGATGGTCATGCTGTGCAATTGAATTTTCCTGTGGATACAAAAGAAACGATAAGTTTGGAAGGAAAAAATTATCGACTTGTGCAATTCCATGTTCATACACCCAGTGAAAATACTTGGCATGGAAGACAATTTCCGCTCGAAGTTCATTTTGTACATCAGAGCGATGATGGCGAAGTTGCTGTTATTGGTGTATGGGCAAATGAAGGCGATGCAAATCAAACAATCGCTAAAATCATTAGTCATCTGCCAAATGAACAAAATAAAGAAATTGCTATTCAAGGGGAAGGCATTAATCCAGCAGATTTATTACCAACAAAGCGAGATTATTATCGTTTCGATGGTTCACTCACAACACCACCTTGTTCGGAAGGTTTAAAATGGATTTTAATGTCTAATCCTATTACTGTTTCTGCGGGAGAAGTCATTCAATTGCGGACGGCCATAGGTGGCCCGAACGCTCGTCCGATTCAACCTTTAAATAAAAGGCAAATTTATTTTGTATCTTCAAAGTAGTAAGATACAGCAGGTTTGTCTGCCAGTATGTTTTTTAGTTGGCATCCAAACTTAATATTTCTAGATGCCAGCTAAAAATAGGCTGGCATGACAAATAGAAGCTTAGGAGAAGTATCGTGAAATTATTACGCATTTTACTTTCAATCATCTTGCTGCTTATCGTCGTCAGTATATTTGCAATTGCATGTTTAGTTTATTTCTTCGATCCAAATAAATTAAAACCTGTTATTGCAGCGGAAGTGCAAAGACAAACTAATTACGAATTAACGATTGATAGTAAATTATCATGGACTCTTTATCCAACTTTAGGCATTAGCATTCCGCACATGACATTACGTGCACCGCAACAAACAGCAGCTTTTATTGACTTAAGCGATGTGACCATTGCGACTGATTTTAAACAATTGTTGAAAGGCACGGAAAAATTAGAAGGTGATGTTCATATCAAAGAATTAAAATTAATGAACCTGCACGCCGAATCCGCGCGAATTGGAATTAAATGGCAAGATCAAATTTTAACGCTGTCACCTCTTACTACTAATTTATATAAAGGTAGTTTGGAAGGTATTGTGCATGGAAAAAATTTCTCATCTCAGCCTAACTGGGATTGGAATGTTCAAATGAAGCAAGTGCAGCTCAAGCCTTTATTAGAAGATGTAAATGGTGTTGATAGCAAAATTAAAATAGATGGTCTGGGAGATCTTAACTTCCAAGCAACGGCAACAGGCAAAGCCAAAGATACGATATTAAATAGCACGGATGGTACATTAACATTCAGTTTAAATAATGGTGCGGTGGATGGCGTAGATATCAATTATATGATTCAAACCGCTGATGCAATTATTAGTAAGCAACCTATTGCGCCTCCTGCGAATAATCAAACTGCATTTAGTAGTTTGACTGGTTCAATGCTCATCAAAAATGGCGTTGCGCAAACTGATAATTTATTGCTGACATCTTCTTCCTTTACGACAAAGGGCCAAGGCCAATTCAATTTGATGAATCAAACGATGAATCTGACTTTGCAAGTATCTCCGTTAAATACAACTAAAATTAAGGGTACATTGCCGATTTTGATTACCGGCGATATACATAGCCCATCCATTAAACTTGATACCGCAGCGCTTGATACAGACATGGTGAAAGATCAGTTGGAAAAAGCAAAATCCAAAGTACAAGAAAAAGCAGATAAATTTTTACAAAAAATATTAGGTCAATAATATGTTGCGAGTGATAACAATTAATTTGAATGGCATACGTTCTGCTGCACGCAAAGGGTTTTTTGAATGGTTAATAAAACAAAATGCAGATGTGATATGTGTGCAAGAATTAAAAGCGCAAGAAGCAGAAATGCAAAATGCGTTATTTACACCTGAAGGTTATCACTCGCACTTTCACTACGCAGTTAAGAAAGGATATAGCGGCGTTGGTATTTATTCACGTATTCAGCCAAAAACAGTTGTCACTGGATTAGGATTTGATCACGCAGATAACGAAGGTCGTTATGTTGCGATGGATTTAGGTAAGTGTTGGGTTGCCTCTCTTTATATGCCATCCGGTACATCAGGCGAGCATAGGCAAAATATAAAATATCAATTTCTCTATCACTTTGAATCACACTTGAAAGAGTTACAAAAAAATTCACACGAGTTTATTTTGTGCGGCGATTTAAATATTGCACATAAACAAATTGATTTAAAAAATTGGCGCAGCAACCAAAAAAATTCTGGCTTTTTACCCGAAGAACGTGCGTGGATGGGTAAATTATTTGATGAGTTAGGTTTTGTTGATGCTTTCCGTTTGGTAAATCAAGAACCTGATCAATATACCTGGTGGTCTAATCGCGGCCGTGCTTGGGAAAAAAATGTTGGATGGAGAATAGACTACCAAGTAATCACCAGTGGATTAAAGCCTACAGTAAAATCAGCTATGATTTACAAAGAACAACGTTTTTCGGATCATGCCCCTCTCATCATCGACTATGCTATGATCGTTTAAATTTTTAGTAAGTAATTTCCGCAATTTACCCGAAATCTTTGAAATATAAATAAAGACGTAAGGGTTTGTTAAGATTATTTGAATAATATGGAGGTATACCTTTACTAAAGGTAATTATCATGCCACTACCAATAGCTGAACTGATTACTGTTACTGCAACAAACTTAGAAGAGTTGAATGCGAAGTTCAAATCTAAACTTGATGAAACTTGGTCAACACGCCAAAACAATCCTACTGCAATAGAAAAATACTTTCTTCTTAATTTAGAAGGCGGTGTTCAAACAGCAGTTAAGGTGGAATTAATTCCTGGTGCAGCACCTGAAGTATGGGCGAAAAGCTTGCGTCATTTAAGCGCAGTTGTTCCTCCTATAACTAATACCGCAAATGAATTTATAAAAAGTGTTTCAAGTGCTGGCTTAAATTCTAATGAGTATTATCACGATCTTCATTTTGACGGCGATCACCTAATCAAATTAGCAGCTTCACAAGGAGGTATCTTACCGCCTCCTTCAGATACGCCATTAGAAGATGCTTTAGAAAAGCTACAATCCAAAAGTCATGCAACTTCAACACGTGTAGTAGAAAGAAAACCGGAAGCAGTCCAGGCTGGCGTTACGCAAAAGTCAAAATCGATGTTCGGTTGGATGAATAAATTCACGTCACCAAAGACTTCAGAAAAAACAGAAGAGAAGCCAGGATTAACAAATCAAGGCCCGAAAGTATCTGGGCCTCGGGGTTAGAAAGTATTATTGCGAATTAGTACGTACAACGATAAATTGAGAATAGCGTCTGATATTACTCCGCCACGGCTTCACGCTGCTTAGCCAGTAATTGCTGTATTCCGTTTTTCGCCAAAACCAGTAATTGATCTAATTCAGATTGTTGAAATGTATTTTTTTCTGCAGTGCCTTGGATTTCAATGAAGCCACCATTTTCAGTCATGACTACATTCATGTCTGTATCTGCATTTGAATCTTCATTGTAATCTAAATCTAAAATAGTTTGTTCTCGATAAATGCCCACTGAGATAGAAGCAACAAACTGACGAAAAGGACTATCAATCGCTTGTCTGTTGATTTGTAAAAAGCGAATAGCGTCATAAAGTGCAACACAACCACCCGTGATGGAAGCAGTTCTAGTGCCGCCATCAGCTTGAATCACATCGCAATCTACAATAATGGTATTTTCGCCTAATGCTTTTAAATCAACTGCAGCACGCAGCGAGCGAGCAATCAAACGTTGAATTTCTTGTGTGCGTCCAACTTGCTTACCTTTTGCTGCTTCGCGTTGCATACGCTGGTTGGTTGAGCGCGGCAGCATACCGTATTCTGCTGTGACCCAACCCTGACCACTATCTTTAAGAAAAGGAGGAACGCCAGGAGTCACGCTGGCTGTACAAATAACTTTTGTGTCACCAAACTCAACTAATATAGAGCCTTCTGCATGTTTGGTGTAGTTTCGGGTAATACGAATAGATCTGAGTTCTTCATTTGCTCTTTGATTTGTACGCATGGATTAATTCTTCCTTTAAAAGTGGTCTTATTATATGCATAACCGCTGACTTGTAAAACGTACTTCCTGCCCACATATACAAAGAAAGCGTATTTATTGAATGAGGAGTAATCATCTTGACGACAATAGTATCAGTACGACGAAATGGAATGGTGGTAGTTGGAGGTGATGGGCAAGTCACTTTGGGACACACTATTGTGAAATCAAATGCAAGAAAAGTAAGACGTTTATATAACAATAAAGTCCTGGCAGGATTTGCTGGTGGTACGGCAGATGCGTTTACCTTATTTGAACGTTTTGAATCTAAATTAGAAACGCATCAAGGTAATCTGGTTAGAGCTGCTGTTGAATTAGCGAAAGATTGGAGAACAGACCGCATGTTGCGGCGTCTTGAAGCGATGTTGGTGGTAGCTGATCCTAAAGCATCACTCATTATTTCTGGAAATGGCGATGTTATCGAGCCAGAGAACAGCTTAATAGCGATTGGTTCTGGCGGCCCTTATGCCAAATCAGCTGCACAGGCAATGTTAGAAAATACCGACTTAGATGCTAAAACTATTGTTGAAAAATCATTAGCAATAGCTGCGTCAGTTTGCATCTATACGAATATCAACTATACGATTGAGACTTTAGAATGATGTTACAAAAAGCAATCTACCCAGATTATGTGAGTGAAGAAGCTATGACTAAACCCATCATACCCATTACACCTACACCAAAAGAAATTGTCGCTGAATTAGATAAATATATTATTGGGCAAGCAGAAGCAAAGCGTGCTGTCGCTGTTGCATTGCGCAATCGTTGGCGTCGTATGCAATTGCCGTCCCCACTTCGTGATGAAATCATGCCAAAGAATATTTTGATGATAGGGCCTACCGGTGTTGGTAAAACTGAAATTGCACGTCGATTGGCGAAATTGGCCGATGCGCCTTTTATTAAAGTTGAAGCAACCAAATTTACGGAAGTGGGTTATGTTGGCCGCGATGTTGAATCCATCATACGAGATTTAGTTGATTCAGCGATTAAGATGATTCGTGGAAAAGAAATCGCAAAAGTAAAATCGGCTGCAGAAGAAGCTGCAGAAGAACGTATTTTAAATGCTTTATTACCACCACCGCGTGCAAGCTTTGTAGGCGAACCACATGAACCAAAAGAAGATACTGCGACTCGTCAACTCTTTCGCAAAAAAATTCGCGATGGCGAGTTGGATGATAAAGAAATTGAAATCGAAGTTTCAACCGGTGGAATCGGCGTAGAAATTATGTCACCTCCTGGCATGGAAGAAATGACCAGCCAGTTACAAAGTATGTTTCAAAATTTGGGTGCTGATCGTAAGAAAATGCGTAAGATAAAAGTTGCTGACGCTAGAAAATTTTTACGTGAAGAAGAAGCAGCTAAATTAATTGATGAAGATGAAATTAAATCCCGAGCGGTTGAAAGCGTTGAGCAAAATGGCATTGTGTTTTTAGATGAGATTGACAAAATTGCTAAACGTTCTGAATATGCGGGTGCTGATGTATCGCGTGAAGGTGTGCAGCGTGATTTGTTACCACTGATTGAAGGTTCTACCGTGTCAACAAAATACGGCATGATACGTACCGACCATATTTTATTTATCGCATCAGGCGCTTTTCATTTTGCAAAGCCATCTGATCTTATTCCAGAACTACAAGGCCGTTTACCGATTCGTGTTGAATTGAAATCATTAGTCACCGATGACTTTGTGCGTATTCTGACTGAACCGCATGCATCATTAACAGAACAATACACGGAATTGCTTGGTACAGAAGGCGTAAAAGTAAGTTTCTTACCTGATGGTGTACGCCGTATTGCTGAAATTGCATGGCATGTTAATGAGCATATAGAAAATATAGGTGCACGACGATTGCATACGGTCCTCGAACGTTTGCTGGAAGAAATTTCTTACACTGCTTCAGAATTGGAGTTTAAAGAAATTAACATTGATGCTGTCTATGTTAATGAGCGTCTGCAAGCGTTAATTAAAGATGAAGATTTGTCGGGTTATATTTTATAAGCTTTTTTACAATTGCGAGTCTCCGTCATTGCTGTATAGGTTAGGTAATTCATTGATGGGATTAGCCAAGAACGCCCCCTCTCCCGCTGCAACCGTTATTGACTAGCTAAAGATAGTGGGCGGGAGAGGGGGCGTTCTTGGCTAATCCCATTAATTAATTTCTTCTTCATTTCCCCAAACAATCATGCTATTTCTTTTGCATAACACAGGAGCTGATATATGAATACGGAAGCTGGAAAAAAAGCAGCGGCGCTTGCTGCACTTCAATACATTAAAGATGACATGATTGTTGGCGTTGGATCAGGTTCAACAGTTGATTATTTTATTACAGCGCTTAGCACCGTAAAGCAAAAAATTGAAGGTGCAGTCGCAAGTTCAGTTGCCACGGCTAATAAATTGAAAGCATTATCTATTCCCTTAATTGATCTTAATTCGGTAAGTGATTTACCGCTTTATATAGATGGTGCAGATGAGGTAAATTCAGCCAAACAATTAATAAAAGGCGGTGGAGGTGCATTAACACGAGAAAAGATTATTGCTACTGTCGCAAAAAAATTTGTATGTATTGTTGATAATAGCAAGCGCGTTGACATTCTGGGTGAATTTCCTGTTGCAGTTGAAGTATTATCCATGGCGCGCAGTTATGTAGCGCGACAAATCGTGCAGCTAGGAGGTGATCCTGTTTATCGAGAAGGGTTTGTTACTGATAACGGCAATCAAATTTTAGATGTTTATAATTTAAAAATATTGGAACCAAAAATGTTAGAAGAAAAATTAAAAGACATAGTTGGTGTGGTAGAAAATGGCATTTTTGCTAAACGTACTGCTGATGTGGTTTTGCTCGGGTCAGCGCAAGGCGTGGAGACAATATAATGCTAATAATCATAAAACGAGGAAGTAATGCAACGTATAAGAGAAGGGTTAACTGGAGAGAAAAAAGATCAAGATCATTTTTTATCTATTAGTGAAGAAATATTGCTGCTGATATTTTCTTTTGAACAAGATCCTTGTCAGCTAGGAAGATTAGGAATAACGTGTAAATTATTTTTGCGAGTTGCTTCTGATAATCAATTGTGGACGCGATTTTTGGATGAATATGCCAAGGCAGAGTGGCGGAGATTAGGTAAAAAAGAACAGCAACCTGCATCCGTAAAACAATTTATTGTGAATAAACACCCATGGTCATATCTTTCTTTTTCGTTATTTTCAAATGTAATGTCACAAATGTATATGAGAAGAGAAAGCAGTATGCATATTGATTATGCATTAGATCAATGTTTTGTAGCTTCTGAGTTTCAGAAAAATACAAAACAAATAAATGGGCAAAGTCGTAAAAAGCTAGAGGAAAATTATAATGTTGTTATTCAAGCCTTAAATCGATTTTATGATTTATGCATTGCTAAAATTCAACAAATTGATGATGCGAATAATATATTTCGATCTTCGTCTGCTTTTAAGCATGCTTTTGAAATGATGCAACGTATAGTAATTGCTGACAAAACCGAATCAATATTGTTTCAATATCCAGGGGTCATTGATTTGATTTGCCAGTTTGGGGAAAAGCTGACACCGAAAAACGAATTCAAATTGACGATATTGATTGATACATTAACGCATCCGAAAGTCACTAATAATCCTGATATCGAGAAAATTATCGAATGTGCGATTGAGTGCATGGATAATGCGCAAGTTGAAAAAGATCTTTTCAATGGCTGTATAGAAGGTGAGTGGGGGCATGACTCGGTTGTGTCATCCGCGCTAATGGAAGTTGCTATGAAACAAGACTTTCAAGTTAGAACAATGCGATGAGTATCGCTAAAGTCTGGTAAATCAAATGCGTTTGTTTTTTGCTTACGCATTTCATTCAGGCTCGAATGGATAATAAATAATTTGCACGATATTTCCATCAGGATCTGCGCAATAAAGACTTCGTGTACCATCACGATGGTCTTTAGGCGCAGCTTTGATGTCAACATTGTTTGCCAATAAAAAATCATGCCAACGATCTACTTCATCACGTTCTTTTAAAAAGAAACCAATATGATCTAAGCGCTGATGTTTTGCTGGTGAAAAATCTTGAGTGGCACGATGCAGTGCAAGATTGTCATTACCACTAGTAAGATAAAGATTATCTTCATCTGGTTTCCACATGACGTTCATGCCGAGTAATTCAGTATAAAAATGCGCGCATTCAGCAAAGTTTTTTATGTATAGCGCAACATGATGTAATCCAGCAGTCGGTTTTGGTTTTTGCATTTTTATGTTCTTCTTGTATGGATGGTTAACCTTCAGCAAGCTGCTCACGCATGTTAGTAATCACAGCCTTATAATCAGAGTGATGAAAAATAGCAGAGCCGGCTATAAACATATCTGCACCGGCATTTGCAACTTGAGCGATATTGTCTGATTTAATGCCGCCATCAACAGCCAGTCTTATATCACGATTACTTTCATCAATGAGTACACGCAATTGTCGAATTTTATCTAATATAGATGGAATAAATGTTTGACCACCAAATCCAGGATTCACTGACATGATTAATACAATATCAACTTTATCCATTACATATTCCAGGCAATTTAATGTCGTTGCTGGATTTAATGCAAGTCCTGCTTTGCAACCGTGTTTGCGGACAAGTGATAAACTTCTTTCGACGTGGTCCGATGCTTCGGGATGAAAAGTGATATGGGTTGCGCCCGCATTTGCAAACTCAGTAATTAATCTATCAACTGGACGAGTCATCAAATGCACATCGAGCGGTGCTTTAATGCCATATTTGCGTAATGCTTCGCATATTAACGGGCCGAAGGTGAGATTGGGTACGTAATGATTATCCATCACATCAAGGTGCAACATATCAGCACCGGCTTCTATCACTGCAGTTGCATCTTCACCCAGCTTCGCAAAGTTTGCTGATAAGAGAGAGGGTGCAATGAGATAAGGTTTCATCCGTTAATCTTCCTGGCAGAATTTATAATTTGCATGTTACTGTGAATTGGAAATCGCGGCAATTAGATCAGGACAAGCTATGAAAGAAAAAATTTGTATCCATTGTTATGTCACAGGCAAAGTGCAAGGTGTTTGGTTTCGTGCGTCAACAAAAGAGCAAGCTGAAAAACTCAATATTACCGGATGGGTAAAAAACTTACCTGATGGAAAAGTGGAAGTATTGGCATGTGGTGATAAAACAGCAATAGAACAATTTTACGCATGGCTACAACAAGGCCCTCAACTTGCACGCGTTGATGCTGTGTCGTATGAAGAATTATCAGCGCAAGTTTTTGCAAAGTTTGAAGTGGTGTAGTGGTTTATGATAAAACCGTTTCTCTGATAATCCGGTTGCCCAGATCAATCTCCGTTCGCCCTGAGGCTGATAGCGCCCCTCATAAACGCCACGTACTTTTCTCGGTTGTCATCCCGCGCAGTTTTTAGCGCGGGACCCAG
>DAIEGU010000096.1 GCA_027356065.1 Gammaproteobacteria bacterium | reverse complement strand
AAATGGTTTATTGTTTTGATCCCGACGCAGAAAATATGGATTTTCTCACTAAAAATAAACAAGAGAATAATCTCGTTAATATGGAAATCATGGGTGTAGGGCTTTCAGATGAAAATGCAAATTTAACTTTTTATAAAAATGGAAAAGGCGGTTGTTCTACTTTTTCACCCGATCTCAAAGGCGAAGGCTATACAGCAGAAACGTTAACATGCCGTATTGGCGATGAAGTGTTACATGAACGACATGTTCCTCATATTGATTTTATTAAGATTGATATAGAAGGATTTGAGGCACGCGCTCTGTCTGGATTGCAAAACGCTATTCGTTCTTCCAGGCCAATTGTAATGATGGAGTGGAACAATAAAGTGACTCGCGAACAATTTAAAAAGTACGATTTATTTAATAAAGTTTTTAACGATTATCAATTACTCGCAATTTTAAATAACCATCATAAAAATTATTGGGGAACAAATTGGCTTCAATCAATCGCCCGTTTTGTTTATCGGAAATTTGTAAAAAAACGCCGTATACTTTGCCATTTTAATCCAGAGCATGACTATGCGAATGTTTTATTATTTCCAAAGGAAAAAAGCTGGGTGAGAGAGATAGTATAGATGTCTCGCCAGCCGTATTCTTCACAGTTGTTTCTGTATAAGCCACGTAATTCTGTTAGCAAATTACGTGGCTTATACAGTAATTACGAATCAAAATTTTACGGCTTAAAAATATTCACTAACACGATACTACTCTTCTTCAGTTTTTAATTTGGGTACAATCTTGATTTTACGAATGTAAGATCCTTCAACATTTTCAATAACTGCATTGAATTCATTGAAGCTAATGGTTTCACCCATTTTAGGTAAGGTACCTACACGGACTATCATTAAACCAGCAAGTGTATCGAGATCTTCTTCATCTGGCGATAACGTAATGTCATGATCAAGAGCACGCTCTAATGAGTAAATAGAGCAATCACCTTTTGCCGAAATTGTCCCATCAGGATTTTTAATCCAATCATCTTTCGTTTTATGAAATTCATCTTTGATTAAACCAAAGAGAACATGTAATAAATTATCCAGCGTTACAAAACCAAGTAATGTTTCTTTACCGCGATATACCAATGCAAAATGCGGCATTCCTTCGCGAAATTTTCGTAGTAAATCCATGGCAGGTAAATTGTAAGGTACTTTTAATATAGGTCGAATGAAAGGCCCAAGACTTTCAATACTGATTTTTTTAAAAATCGCAGCAAAAAGATCTTTAACATGAATAATGCCGATAATTTCTTGTTTCGTTGAGTCATAAACGGGATAACGGCTGTAACGTTTTTTCATGATTTTTTTAAGACTAATATCAATAGGTTCTTGTACATCGAGATAAATCATTTCGTTACTCGGCCGCATTACCTCGGTTACATCTAGTTCTGCTAAATCTAACGTATGCTCAATAATTTCTGTTTCTTCTTGCGTTAATTCGCCTTGAACATAACTGTTACTGAAAATTAATTTCAATTCATCAGCAGAATAAAAACTTTCATGGGCGCTGCCTATATCTAATCCAAATAATTTTAGTAAAAGATTGGAGCAAGTATTTAACAGCCATATAATTGGATACATAAGCCAATAAAATAAATAGAGTGGAACTGCTGTCCAAATCGATACAAATTCAGATTGTCGAATTGCTAATGATTTAGGCATTAACTCACCGACGACAATATGTAAAAAAGAAATGAGGAAAAATGCGAAAGCAAATGCAATGACAGCGATCAATTCCGGCGACACGATATCAAAGTAATAAAAAACCGGTTCAAGTAAATGGGCAAACGCTGGCTCGCCAACCCAACCTAAACCTAGCGATGCTAACGTAATGCCCAACTGACATGCAGAGAGATAAGCATCTAAATGTTTATGTACTTGCTCTAATATGCGTCCACGCAAACCATAAATATTTTTAATTGCTTGTACGCGCGTGTGCCGCAAGTTGACCATGCCAAATTCAGCAGAAACAAAAAATGCATTTAGCAAAACCAAACAAAAAGCTAATAAAATAAAAAATAAATTTTCTGTCATGTTAAATATGAATTTCTATCGTATGGTAGGACCACGATAAATGTAATTCATGCTGCTGTCAGGCTGTACATAAGTGTTTTCATCACCGCCAGGTAGCGTCGGCGCTTTTTTTGCGGGTGCAGCACAGCTTTGAATAAGAGCTGACAGTAAACAAAATAAGAATAATCGAATTACTTTTTCCATGATCTCTCCTTGATAGCGTTTCCTATTGAAAACACGATTATAGTCTCGAAGAAGAATATTTGCATTTTTAAATGGTATAGATCCAGGATCTGCTAAAAAGCCATCTTCGATGAATCTTTCATAATAAAATCAGCATACTACGATTTTCTACTATTTTTCCTAATAAAAGTTCGCCGACTTACCGGCGTATACTGGAAAAAAAGGGGTTTAGGCATGAGTCATCAGCATTTAATGAGATTTACTTTGTTATTTGCATTATTGATGATGCTGATGAATGGAAGTCATTCTTCATGGAATATTGGTTCTAAAAGCCGAGTTAATGGATCTGCTATTCATTCAGTTTATTTCATCACACCTGACAATGCTCCTATTCCCGTTAGTGCAGAAGCGTATGTTGGCGTAGGCGAAATCAATGGAATTTGTCCTTACACGGCTGTCTATCAATTGGGAACAGAGACATTAAAAACGGGTGATACCTTTTATATAGATGGGAACCAATTAAAAAATTTGATTAGCGGCGGTTATACTTGCATGTCAATTTACTATACTTATAAGCAGCTCATCGTAGATAGTTTTAAATTAATTTTTGATGGTGTGAATTATATCAATTCAACACCCTCAACAGATGAAGTTGTTATTTTATAATATATAGTTAATCAGATTGAAACTGCGTGATGATACCGTTTAATTCAGCAAGACTGCGATAATGAATCACTAACTTTCCTTTACCTTTTG
The DNA here is from genome assembly GCA_027356065.1 of Gammaproteobacteria bacterium. Taxonomy (GTDB): domain Bacteria; phylum Pseudomonadota; class Gammaproteobacteria; order DSM-16500; family DSM-16500; genus Aquicella. The sequence continues at coordinate 12,465 of DAIEGU010000096.1, read as the reverse complement.
CATTGCACTGAATGGCGACGCGTAATTTTAATTGATTAGCTAATCGTTCTTGTAAATGGACGATGTCAGGATCAAGCGGTTTGGTTGAATTTTCAGTAAGAGGTGTTTGCAAGCGTCGTACTAAATTTTCTGTTTCACGAACAGATAAGCCGCGAGCTACAATAATTTGTGCTATTTCAAGCTGTGAAGAAACAGGGAGGGTAATTAATGTGCGTGCATGTCCCATTTCAAGTTGCCCATGCTCGAGCAATGTTTTTATTTCTTCTGGCAAAGCAAGTAAACGTAATAAGTTAGTAACACTGGTACGAGATTTACCTACAGCTTCTGCAACTTGTTGATGTGTCATACCAAACTCATCAATTAACCGTTGCAAAGCGATAGCTTCTTCAATAGGGTTTAAATTTTCACGTTGAATATTCTCTATGAGTGCAATAGCAATAGCAGCTTCATCAGGAATATTTCGGATGATGGCAGGGACTTCGTTTAATCCTGCTATTTGAGCCGCTCGGAAGCGTCTTTCTCCGGCAATAATTTCATATTTATTGCCAATAGGACGTACTATCAATGGCTGAATGATGCCTTGGGTACGAATGGAATTTGCCAGTTCTTCCAATGCATGCGGATCCATCTCGCGACGAGGCTGATATTTACCCCGTTGGATTTGCTCAACACTCAGGCTGGACAAATTGTCTTTCGCTTTTTTTTCTACTTCTTCATGCAAGCCGGTATGCACTTCTGGATTTGTATAAGCAAGTAATGCATCTAATGACTTACCAAGACCGCGTTTTTTGACCATAATGAAATCCTATATGAGTAGCTTAAACATCTTAATCAAACATCAGGAGAAATGGAATGACGTTACCTCCCGTTATCCGGATTTTTTTTGCACTGGATCTACCAGCAGATACTAAGGAAAGTCTGGGTAGATATATAGGTACGCTCAAGAAAAAATCAAAATCCCACGCAATTCGTTGGACTAAACCTGAGAACTTACATATTACCTTGCAATTCTTACCAGAGGTGCAATCGGAACATGTTACCAAACTGATTACAAATGTAAGAGCACAAGTTGAAAGTACGTTTACTCATATGATGCTTGGATTAGGTCATGTGCAGCTTTTTCCAAATCCTTATCGTCCTCGCGTCATTGTGTTGGAAGTAATGCCGCAGGACCAATTGAGCATGTTGGCAAGTGAAATAGGAAAAGGTATTCAATCCGCTAACTATGAAATCGAGACTAGACCTTTTCGAGCTCATTTAACGTTAGGTCGTATAAAACAGCCACAAGACGCCAATTTGAGTTTTCTTAATGAGGTCCTCGCTCCGGACATAAAGAATATTCGAGTAGATGAAGTTGTACTTTTTCGCAGCGAACCTCAACCAGAAGGATCAAAGTATACGTCTTTAGAGCGCATTACTTTATCACGGCTGCAGAGCGTTTCGTAAAACGACTTTTCGCACTATCTCATCTAGGCCTTACTAGTCAAGACCTAGCTTGGACGGGATATTGGGCATAGAATTGCCTGACGTTGAATAGGAAACGAGAAAACTAGGATGAGTAAGTACAAGATTAAGATCATAAAGGGTGATATTACCAAATTACCTGTTGATGCCATTGTTAACGCAGCTAACACCACTTTATTAGGTGGAGGAGGAATAGATGGAGCTATTCATCATGCGGCAGGGCCTCAATTATTAGAAGAATGCAAAATATTAGGCGGCTGCAAAACAGGCCAAGCAAAAATTACCCGAGGTTATCATTTGACAGCTAAATATGTTATTCACGCAGTGGGGCCTGTCTGGCGCGGCGGTTCAAGAGGTGAGCCCAAATTATTAGCATCGTGTTATGTCTCAAGTTTGAAATTGGCATTGGAAAATAAAGTTAAAACAATCGCATTTCCGGCAATTAGCTGCGGAATTTATGGATATCCAATTTCACAAGCAGCAACGATAGCAGTGAAAGAAACCGCTAATTTTCTCGAGTTAAATAATCAAATTGAAATGGTTGATTTTGTTTGTTTTGATGATATTGTGTTTGGCGCATATCAACAGGCATTAGATTCTCTCAATCATGAATAATGTATTTCACGTTATAAAAGACCCCGTTCACGGAACGATGCAGTTTACTTCTGCAGAAGATTCTTGGATCAAACCCTTTGTTGATAGCCCTAATTTTCAGCGCTTACGTCATATTAAACAATTAGGGTTAGGCGATTTTATTTTTCCTGGCGCGGTACATACTCGGTTCAATCATTGTCTTGGTTGTTGCTATGTTGCAAGTCAAGTCGCTCATAAAGTTGGTTTAGCAGATGAAGAGCGCCAACTGGTAATGATTTCATGTTTATTGCATGACATTGGTCACGGGCCTTTTTCACACGCATTTGAAGGCATTTTTCATGAAAAGATGATTAGACATGAAGCTTGGACACCTTATTTTTTAGCTGATTACGGCACGCATGATTTTTTCTTGCAATATAATCGTTTAAATCCTCGTTATCATTTAACAGAAGAAAAATTTCATACTATTGCGCAAATGATTATGCATAAACCAGTAGCCAAAGGCGTGCTTGCTGATATTGTTTCATCGCAGTTAGATGCAGATAGATTAGATTATTTACTACGTGACAGTCATTTCTGCGGTGTACGCTATGGCGAATTTGATTTTCGCTGGATGGTGCATTGCATGGCAATTGTGGAATCGAAAGAAGGCGAACGGCTTGGAATCACACATAAAGGAATTGGTGTTGTCGAACATTATTTAATGGCGCGACGTTTAATGACGCGCAACATTTATCATTCACAAAAAAAATTAGCGCTAGAACATTTTCTTGTGCAACTTCTTGCATTACTTGCAGAAAGTCTGGAACAGTCAACTCTATTTAACAATATCAAACGCACGCGCTTAGGCCAATTTTTAATAGCTGCTAATCAATTTAATAATGCTGTTGCACCACTTAAAAATTCACAAGCTAAAAAAGTTGAAGAACGTAAATATGTTTTTCTGGAAGAAAATTACAGCAGTTATAAAGAGTTATGTGACTATGATGTATTTGCGCTTATAAAACAGTTATCAGGAATGGGTGATGATAATCATCCAGCAATTCAAATAGCATCACGCTTGCAAAATAGAGAAATGCCTAAGATAGTTCGTTTAGATCATGTTGATGTTAAATTAGTTGAATCTGAACTGCGCGCGTTCAAGTCAAAACATAAAAATAAATATCAAGATTGGCAGCTTTCATTTATACAAACACCGCATCGTTCTTATAGCGGTGAAGAAGATCCAATTTTAGCGATAAACGAACAAGGTGCGATTAAACCTATCGGCGATTTTTCTATCATGATTAATGCAATCTCAGATAAGTTAGAACATATCGCATTTTTAAGCATTGATAAAAAAATTGCGGATGATACCAAAATCACTGAGTTCATCCAGCATTTACAAGGCATCCCATCAGTTGCTTGAAACAAGGTATAAAACAATGGCTATTCAAGTCGTAATATTGGCTGCAGGACAAGGTAAACGTATGCGCTCTCATCTTCCGAAAGTGCTGCATTCACTTGCTGGAAAACCACTGCTTGAACATGTCATTGATACCGCGCAAAAAATTTCACCTGATTCACCGCCTATTATTGTGTATGGACATCAAGGTGATATTTTAAAAAATGCGCTTCAACATCATAACGTTTGCTGGGTAGAGCAACATGAACAATTAGGCACAGGCCATGCTGTGTTGCAAGCCATGCCGCATCTTGCAGATGAAAATGGTGTTGTCATTTTATATGGCGATGTGCCATTGATTAGTCAACATACGTTAAAAAAATTAATTGATGCAGCGGAGAATACGTTTTCGATTTTAACAACGAATTTAGAACATCCACATGGGTATGGTCGAATTAAACGCGATGAACATAATAATATCGTCGCGATTATTGAAGAAAAAGATGCGAATTATGCTGAACGTAAAATCACAGAAGTTAATACCGGTATTTATTTTATTCCGGCAAAGTTGCTAAAAAAATGGTTGCCGAAATTAAAAAATAATAATGCACAACACGAATATTATCTTACAGATGTCATCACGCAGGCAGTTGATGAAAATATCATGATACACGCAAGTCATCCTGAATCAGATGATGAAATCTTTGGCATCAACGATAGATTGCAGCTTGCGCATGTTGAACGGCGTTATCAAAAAAAATTGGCTGAAAAATTAATGCTGCAAGGCGTTACGATGATTGATCCAGCGCGCGTTGATATTCGCGGTGATGTACGAATTGGACAAGATGTTATTATCGATATTAACGTTATTCTCGAAGGTAATGTCACTATTGGTAATAACTGTGTAATTGGCCCAAATACTATTTTGCGCAATACAGTGATTGAAAATAATGTTGAAATCAAAGCCAATAGTTTTATTGATGGCGCAGAAATTGCAGATCATGTTGTTATTGGCCCTTTTGCACGATTGCGTCCTGGTACTATATTAGCTGCTAATTCTCATGTCGGAAATTTTGTAGAAATAAAAAATAGTTTTATTGGCGCGAATACTAAAGTTAATCATTTAAGCTATGTCGGTGATAGTGAAGTAGGTGTGAGCGTTAATATCGGTGCAGGTACAATCACGTGCAACTATGATGGTATAAACAAGCATAAGACAATTATCGGTGATAATGCATTTATTGGTTCATGCACGCAATTAGTAGCTCCAGTAACCGTAGGTGAAGGTGCGACGATAGGTGCAGGCTCAACCATTACGCGTGATGCGCCAGCACATAAACTTACTTTGTCTCGCGTCCCCCAGAAGACTATTTTGGATTGGCAGCGTCCAGTAAAAGACAAAAAATCAGAAACTTAAATATAAAAGCTTAAGATGGGTTTTACTTTCTTTGCTACACTAAAAATATGACTATAAAAAAGAAAAAAGGTTTGTCATCATGGCAGCCCTAGATATTTCCAAAGAATTCGAAGACCCTAATTCATTGATTGCACAGCAAGTGCTGGCAGCATTATTTTTTCGATTAAATTTAGAATTAATCTACGAAGAAAAACATGCAGAATTTGTTAGAAATTTTCTTAGAACTGAAGCAGAGGTATTAGCAAATTATGCAGCAGCTAAAAATTATTTTGCCTGGAAAGAACAACAAGAATCTATACGTGATGCCATTGAAAATTTAAAACAAGAGCGTAGAAGCCCAGAAATTAGGCGGCGTTTTGAAGATAAACCAGAAAAAGAATTACAAAGTTATTTAGCAAATATTTCAGCAGAAATAAAAGTTCTTTCAGACAAAATTGAAAAAAATCATGAAGAATTAAAAGACTACGAGGACATTAATAAAGTATGGAATACTAAAATTGATGATGTAGTTCAGGATTTAACAGGAGAAGATGGTCAGCCATTAACTCAAACAGAACAAGCTGCTGTTAAAGCAGAATTAAAAACAGCACCACCTATTGCAATGGTGCTGGCAGCAATAGGCGAGTCATATCAAAAAGATAAAGAAACAAATCCTGAAAAAAATCATCCCGAAGCTAAGATATTTACAGCATTTGCTGAGAGTATTTTGGCTCTGAAAGCTATGCATGGCATGCAAAAAAAGCTAAAAAAAACAACTAAAGAGGGCAATATCAAAGACTTCAAAAGCATTACTGCTAACAATAAATTTAAAGCAGCAAAACTAACTGCCGAAGAGCATACCAAACTAACGAATGTCTTTTTAAATGGCGTTAAAATCAAAAAAATTATTTCGGAGCTGGATGAGGAAGAGAAAAAATTAAAAGAATTGGTGATTGCTCAACAGTCTGTTAATCAATGGCTAAAAGTCGTGAAAGCAGAAAAAGATGACACACCTGAAGCCAAGCATTCCTATTCTCAACATAGCTTATTTGGCGAAAAACCGCTTAATAAGCAATCATCTAATCAAGAATCAAATGCAGAATCTCCGTTATCTTCTGAGCATCCAACCAATATAAAGCAAGAGTAGTACGACTATTCCAAGCAACTAGCATGCCCGTGGTCTCCAAGCTATAATAGCCCCCTTTAATTGCTGCTTAACTAGCAAAAGAGGATGAAGCTCATGTGCGGCATTGTTGGCGCAGTTGCAAAACGACCAGTTGCAAGATTATTAGTTGATGGGCTGAAAAAGCTCGAATATAGAGGCTATGATTCTGCCGGCGTCGCTGTTGTTGATGCTTCCTTTCAGCTACAACGATTAAGAGTGGTTGGTAAAGTACGTGAGCTTGAAAATGCAATGCATGCTTATACTTTTGCTGCGCATACAGGTATAGCTCATACGCGTTGGGCAACACACGGTGTTCCTTCCGAGCAAAATGCACATCCTTTTATTTCTCATGATGAATTTGCTTTGGTACACAATGGTATTATCGAAAATCATGCTGCGCTTCGAGATCAATTATTGCAAGATGGATATCAATTTAATTCAGAAACAGATACAGAAGTTGCGGTACATCTTATTCACAAGAATTTTTTACAAAGTAATGATTTGTTAACTGCAATTCGTCAAACAATTAATGAATTAAAAGGTGCTTATGCACTAGGTATTATTTCCAAGAAACATCCAAATCGCTTAATTGCAGTACGTCAAGGAAGTCCGCTTGTCATTGGCAAAGGTCAAGGCGAGCATTTCATTGCTTCAGATCCTTTAGCTTTACTTTCTATCACACAGCAATTTATTTATTTAGAAGATAATGATATCGCTGATATTACGCTAGATAATATTGAAATATACAACAAAGAACATCAGCATGTTAATCGTCAATTACATACCTTATCGCTTAGTTTGGATTCAGTTGAACGCGGTGAATATAGACATTACATGAAAAAAGAAATCATGGAGCAGCCAGATGCCATTGCTTCATGTCTTGAAGGTCGATTAACAGAAGACCATGTACTGCCTGCTATTTTTGGCCCCAAAGCAGAATCAACTTTTCCACATGTTGAGCATATTCAATTAAGCGCTTGCGGAACGAGTTATCATGCAGCAATGGTTGCACGTTATTGGATAGAAGAGATTGCTGGTATTCCTTGCTCTGTTGAAGTTGCGAGTGAATTTCGTTATCGCCATGTCGCGCCATCAAAAAACAGTTTGTTTGTGACGCTTTCCCAATCGGGTGAAACGGCTGATACGTTAGCGGCACTTAGAATGGCAAAGCAAATGTCTTATTTGAATACGCTGGCTATTTGTAATGTGCCTGGCAGCTCTATGATGCGCACGACGGAATTGCACATGTTGACGCGTGCGGGCATTGAAATTGGTGTGGCATCTACTAAAGCATTTGTAACACAGTTAACAGCATTATTTTTATTGGCCTTATCACTGCGTAAAAAACCTTACGATGAAGATGTAAAAATTGCTTTTCAACAATTACAGCAATTGCCAAGATTATTGGAAGTTGTTTTGAAAAAAGATGCAATGATTGCGGACTGGGCTAAATCATTTACTCATAAAGAACATGCTATTTTTATTGGACGTGGAGCGCTTTATCCGATTGCATTGGAAGGCGCATTAAAGATGAAAGAAATTTCATATATTCACGCAGAAGGTTATCCATCTGGTGAATTAAAACACGGTCCATTGGCATTGGTTGACCCTAATATGCCGGTGATTGCAACAGCAGCAGAAGGCCATTTACTAGAAAAAACACTGTCGAATTTGCAAGAAGTGCGCGCACGCGGTGGCAAATTATTTATATTAACAGATCAAACAAATTTATCGCAGCAAGAAGCATTTGCTGATGCACGCATTATTACTATGCCTCCGATTCATCCATTATTAGCACCCATTTTATATACGGTTCCACTGCAATTACTTGCCTATCATGTTGCAGTCCTTAAAGGAACGGATGTTGATCAACCACGTAATTTAGCAAAATCCGTCACAGTAGAATAAAACTAACTACATAATGTAAAAAGGAATTAATTATGGCTAGTAGCCACGCGTTATTTAATGCTACAAATTTTTCTTTAAGAAATTACAAAATCATATATCAATTAATTCAGACGGGTGAAACTAGCCAAGCAAAAGCAAGATTAGAAACAGAAATTAGAATATTGATGAATACAAAAAAAACCATTGATAAAAAAATAGCAGCTGAATTGATTGGTTTGATAACGTGGACACAAACTAAGTGTCTTGGATCTACCGACGAAATTCGTTTGCATGTACAACAAGCAATGGTTTATGAATTACAAGGTGAATATGATTTAGCGTTAGAAAAATATGCTGCAATTCGGGAAAATTTTACGATCAATATTTATCATGCCTATATATATGCGGCAGATATTTTAATTAAGAAAAAAAACTATCAAGAAGCCGAAGTATTATTGCATGCATTACTTCGTCAAAATTTGACAAAACCAGAACCTATTCCAGATAAGCAGACTAAAAAAGCGGAAGAAATGCTGGAAGAAATTGCACGACGTAAGTATAAATTTAGTAAAGCAAAACCTATGCACGTATTTTTTGCTGAGATAGCAGTTAAGGCTCGATTAGAGCAAAAAGCAAGATTAGATTCAACACAGCAAGAATTTATGCAATTTATAAACCGAATGTAGCAATTCACTTAAAAATATTTTGCTAATTCAGGAATGAGTTTTGGTCCGTGATAAATGAAACCCGTGTAGATTTGAATTAAATTTGCGCCTGCATCAATTTTTTCTTTCATGGATTGAATAGTTGATACACCGCCTGAAGCAATAATAGGAATGCGGTTTTGTAAAATAGAATAAAGCGCTGCAACAACATTCGTATTTTGTTTATCAAGCAATTTACCGCTTAATCCGCCGGATAAAGTAGCATAAGTTGTATTAGCTAATTGCGAACGATCAATTGTAGTATTGCTTGCAATCACACCATCAATATTTTGTTGCAGGAATACTTCTGCTGCTTCATGCAATTCATGTGGATTCAAGTCAGGTGAAATTTTTACGACCAACGGTACATATTTATCATGTTGTTGTTGAATGGATGATTGTTCGTGTTTTAATGATGCTAGCAATTGATCAAGATGTTCTTGATGTTGTAAATCGCGTAAGCCAACGGTATTTGGCGAAGAAATATTAATTGTTATGTAGCTCGCAAATTTCCATAGCTTGCGAAAACCCAATAAATAGTCATTTACTGCTTGATCAAGCGGAGTATCTTTATTTTTTCCGATATTAATACCAAGCACACCGCGATATTGAATGTTTGCGAGTTTGTTTGCTGCGTAATCAATTCCTTTATTATTAAAACCTAAACAATTAATCAGCGATTCGTGTTTTGCTAAGCGAAACAAACGCGGTTTAGCATTGCCGATTTGGGGTTTTGGCGTCAATGTTCCAATTTCGATAAAACCAAAACCCAGTGCAGCAAGCGCATCAATGTAATCACCATTTTTATCCATTCCTGCAGCAAGACCAATTGGATTTGCAAACGTCATATTCATGACGTTAATTGGATGAGAAATAGATTTCGCAAATAATTTTGTGAGTTTTAATTGATAAGCAATTTGCAATGAATTAAGCGCAGTTTTATGCGCTGTTTCAGGCTCGAGTTTGAATAAGAGCGGTTTGATTAGAGGATACATAAGGTATTTTCCTAAGTTGTCAGCCCCTCACAGTGAGGGGACATCTCGGGGTCAGGCCTGACCCCGAGACAAATATCACTTCCCTTCTAAATAACTCGCAATCAACACTTTTGTTCCGACTTTCGCAAATCGAACTTTCACTTTCATGTCCTCACCATCACCTTCGGTTTCAAGGACCGTGCCTTGACCAAAAATTCTGTGCACAACTTCTTGGCCGATACGGAATTTACCTTGTGATTGCGGTGTATAAGAATTAGTAATGGGTTGTGGTCGAGATACTTTAGCTCGGAATCGTATCTCATCAATTAATTCCACCGGTATTTCATGCAAGAAACGTGATGGTCGATGATATACTTCTTTGCCATGCATGCGTCTTACTTCTGCATATGACATATAAAGTTTACGCATGGCGCGTGTCATGCCCACGTAACATAATCTGCGTTCTTCTTCTAACGCTTTTGGATCATGCATACAAAGATAATGTGGAAATAATTCTTCTTCACAACCTGCTAAAAAGACCACAGGAAATTCCAAACCTTTTGCAGAATGCAACGTCATCAATTGTACGCAATCAGTGTAAGCTTCTGCTTGTTCGCTACCAGATTCTAATGCTGCATAAGCTAAAAATGCGGCTAAAGGTGGCATATCATCTTCAACACCTTCTTGGCTGAATTGATGCGCAGCGTTGACTAATTCTTCCAAGTTTTCAAGCCGCGTTAATCCTTTCTCACCTTTTTCTTTGCGATAATGTTCGATTAAGCCGCTTGCATTTAGCATGTATTCGACTTTTTTATCTAGCTCAAGCATGAGTGCACGATCACTCATGGTACTAATAAGGTTAACAAATGAAAGCAATGCAGTTTCTGCTCGAGCAGCAAAAAAGTTTTGTTTAAGCAATTGTTCGAGTGCATCCCATAACGAAATATTTGCAGCCTTTGCATGTTCACGTATAGAAGTGATAGTACGATCACCAATCCCACGTGTTGGTGTATTAATGATACGTTCAAACGCAGGATCATCAGCACGATTTGCTATTATTCGTAAGTAAGCAAGCGCATCTCTAATTTCTTGTCTATCAAAATAACGTAAACCGCCATACACGCGATAAGGAATACCAAATTGCATTAACGCTTCTTCAAGTACGCGAGATTGTGCGTTAGAACGATAAAGAATCGCCATGTCTTTTAATGCATAATCTGTTTGATGCAACTCACGAATACGATTGACGATGAAAAACGCTTCGTCAGTTTCATTGAAACCAGAGTAAACAGTGATCTTGTCGCCGTCTTTACCATCGGTCCATAAATTTTTACCCATACGACCAGAATTTTGTGCGATCAATGTATTTGCTGCTTTCAGAATTGTGCCAGTCGAACGATAATTTTGTTCAAGCCGGATGACTTTGGCATTGGGGTAATCTTTAGAAAATCGATGTAAATTTTCAATCTTTGCACCACGCCAGCCATAAATTGATTGATCATCATCGCCAACAATCATCACGGAATTTTCTTCGCCAGCAAATAATTTTAACCATGCGTATTGCAGTGTATTCGTATCTTGAAATTCATCTACCAATAGACAACGAAATCGTGATTGATAATGGGCACGTAACTCAGCATTAGATAGCAATGTTTTGTAAGTTTTTAATAGGAGATCAGTGAAATCAATAACACCTGCACGCTGACACGCTTCTTTATAGGCAGCATAAATTTTCAAAAACATTTGACCATTTAAGTCACGTGGTTTAACCTCGTGAGGCTCCAAACCTTCTTCTTTTTGCGCGTTGATAAACCATTGTGCTTCTTTCGGCGGAAATTTATCTTCGTCTAAATTCAGTGCATTAATGACGCGACGAACCATGCGAAATTGATCATCAGAATCGAGAATTTGAAATAATTGCGGAAGGCCGGCTTCTTGCCAATGAGCACGTAAAAAGCGATGCGATAAACCATGAAACGTACCAATCCACATGTTTTTTGCCGATACGTGCAAAATAGATTCGATACGGGTGCGCATTTCATTCGCTGCTTTATTGGTGAAGGTCACCGCCAAAATATTAAAAGGTGAAATTTTTTCGACTTCGACCAACCAGGCAATACGATGGGTAAGCACACGGGTTTTACCGCTTCCGGCGCCTGCCAGTACAAGTTGATGGCCAAGAGGGGCGCGCACAGCTTCTTGCTGTGCCTCGTTTAACGAATTCAGTATCATGTGTTTTTCCATTTCGGGGTGTGTATGTCGTTTTATCAAAAAGCGTATTTTCTTTTAAGTGTAGCAGATGTCAAACAATTACCGCCGGATGAAGGTATTGAAGTGGCTATTGTCGGCCGTTCAAATGCAGGCAAGTCATCAGTATTGAATCGTCTCACTCAAAGTCGTGGTCTCGCGCGTGTCAGTAAGACACCGGGACGTACCCAGCATATTAATCTTTTTGCTCTCGATGATAAACGTCGAATTGCAGACTTACCTGGCTATGGTTTTGCAAAAGTACCTCTGGCTCAAAAGGAAAAATGGAAAAAATTGATCGATACCTATGTCAGTACACGTAAATGTTTGAGAGCATTGATTTTGATTATGGATATTCGCCATCCAATGCGTGAGGCGGATGTTCAATTACTTGAATATTGCGATTATTACAATTTGCCAGTGCATGTGGTGTTAAACAAAACAGATAAGCTTAGTAAAGGAATGGTTGCGAAAACAATGCATGAGGTGAAAGCTGCTTTGACGGGATATAGCAATTCTGTTAGTTTCCAAAGTTTCTCCGCGTTAAAGGGACTAGGGACTAAAGAACTACTATCCATTTTAGATAAATGGTATGAGTTATAGCCATCGCGCAGAACTGTATAGGTTAGGTAATTCGTTGACAAAAACCC
>DAIEGU010000090.1 GCA_027356065.1 Gammaproteobacteria bacterium | reverse complement strand
CAGTGGCCTAGCAGGGTATTGCTTGAAACCTAGAAAGCCCTCTATTGGTAAAGGTAAATTTCAAACAATTATTCCAGCGCTTATCCATAACTGAGGTTTTCATAATAAATGAGCAGTTTAAACAATCGGATGAAAAAGAATGCTAGCGACGATTTCAGAAGAGAAGGATGAATAAAAAATTAAACTGCTTCGTCGAGACTATAGATAGGTTTAATCGTTGTCCATTGTTTACAACCGGGACATTGCCAATGCAATGATTTACCAGGAAAACCGCAAGAAACACAACGATAATCCGGTTTATGAGAAAGCGTTTTCTTCATTAAATTTTGCAGAATATGTAAATCTTCTTTAGCTCTGCCTTCCGCACTAGAGATATAAAGATTCACAAATAAATATAAACCACGCATGGATGGATAACGTCTGACATAATCAGCAACAAAACCTGCTGCGACTTTATCGCCTTTCCATTGACGAATACGTTCAGCTAAAATTAACACAACTGGAACACGTGGATATTTCTCTACTAATTTTTTGAGATAAATAACCAACTCATCTTCTTTATGTAATCGCTCGTAACATATTGCAAGCAAGTCAATTGATTCAGAAAGATAATCAGGATTTTGTTTTTTAATTTGTTTCAAATTTTTTAATGCTGTTTTGTATTCTTGTTTTTCAATATAGATTTTTGCTTTCAGCAAACTGGCGCGCACACAATTTTCATCTGCACGAGCTGCTTTATGCAAATACTCTAATGCTTTATCGTGTTCATTTTTATGTGTCAATATTTCTGCTAACTCGCAATAATAATGTGCGATAACAGGCTGCATATTATTATTGGTGACTGACTCATATTTCAAAGCAAACTTTGCAGCATTTTCCCAATCTTTTTCTTGCTGATAAATATCGATTAGAATTCGTAATGCTTGTGGTGAATACGATTTGGTATTAATTAATTCAAGAAAAATTCGCTCTGCTCTATCAAGCATGCCTGCACTTAAATAATCTTGTCCGAGTGCGAGTAATGCTTGTTCGCGATAATTTTTTTCTAATTGCGGACGAGCAATAAGATTTTGATGAATACGAATCGCTCTATCTACTTCACCACGTCCACGAAATAATTTACCGACTGCCAAATGCGTTTCAACGGTTTCACTATCAACTTCTAACATCTTAATAAAAATATCGACCGCTTTATCTGTTTCTTCATTCAATAGAAAATTAAGACCGATCAAATAATCACGCGGAATATTGAGCTTGCGAGAGGACTCTTCTTTTGGACGTGCGCGATAGCCTAGCGCCCAAGCAATGCTAACGCATATGAAGAACAATACTATCCAAGCTACTTTCATTAAACTTTATCCTGCAAAGGTATAGCGCGTAGATTTTCAATTTCTTTTTCAGCCACATTTAATCGTTGTCTTAAGCGATGGGCTTTCATTTTCGACCTGATCAATAAGCCAAGCGCAGCTATCATGCCTATTAAACAACCTGATGCAAAAGATGATACTAATAATAGTGATAATGGCAATGAACTTTTGCCAAGATAATAATCAATGACGACCGTATCTGAATTCAATGCTGCAAATGTGACGCCAAAAAGAACAATCACCAATAAAAAAAAATAACTAATGATACGCAACGTTTGTTCCTCACCAACATAGGGCTAAGGGGTGATTTTAGAGAGGCTGGAGGCGATTGTATATAGGAAATGCGTAACCAGGGTGTTGCAAGTCGCCCCACCCTTCCCCGTAAGGGACTTTGTTGAATAATTCATTGATGGACCGTTCGCCCTGAGGCTGATAGCGGCGCCGCTATCAGCCTCAGGGCGAACGGTCCATCGACACAATAATGAAATGATTGAACTACTCAATCACCTTTAACCCATTCATATAAGGCTGTAATGCCTTAGGAATATGGATACGGCCGAGCTCATCTTGATAATTTTCGATAATTGCAATTAAGGTGCGGCCGACTGCTAATGCTGAGCCATTTAATGTATGGACCAAGTCGATCTTTCCAGCCTCGTCGCGGTATCTCGCTTTCATGCGTCGGGCTTGGAAGCTTTCTGTGTTACTGCATGAAGAAATTTCGCGATAACGATCTTGGCCTGGTAACCAAACTTCTAAATCGTAAGTTTTAGCAGCATAAAAACCAATGTCACCAGTACATAAAGCCATAACACGATACGGCAGCTCAAGACGCTGCAATACTGTCTCAGCATGACGTGTTAATTCTTCTAATATCTCATAAGATTTTTCAGGATGGACAATTTGCACTAATTCAATTTTTTCAAATTGATGCTGGCGTAACATGCCACGCATATCTTTACCATATGAACCTGCTTCGCTACGAAAACAGGAACTGTAGCAAGTATATTTAATCGGTAATTGATCAACAGGAATAATTTCATCACGTACAGTATTGGTAACAGGCACTTCCGCTGTTGGAATTAAGTAACGCTCAGACTCGCCATTTATTGCAAACAAATCTTCTTTCGCTTTTGGCAACTGACCTGTTCCAAATAATGAATCTGCATTCACAATATAAGGAACAGCAATTTCTTGATAACCATGCTCACGTGTGTGTAAATCCAACATGAATTGAATAAGCGCACGAGACAATCTTGCCAAATGACCACGCAACACCACAAAACGTGCGCCTGTTAATTTAGCTGCTGTTTCAAAATCCATGAGATTATTATTAGCACCTAACTCGACATGGTCTTTGGGTTTAAACGAAAATTTTTTAGGTTCGCCCCAAACGCGAACAACTTGATTATCTTCTTCACTTTTACCAATTGGTACAGATTCATGTGGAACATTAGGTAAGCGCGCGAGAAAATCATCTAATTCAATTTGGTTTTTTGCAAATTGTTCTTCTAAAACTTTTAAGTTGTCGCTTAATTCTTTTAAGCTTTTTAATACATCTTCAACAGGTTTGCCTTGCGCTTTGGCAAGCCCAACTTCTTTCGAGCGCACATTACGCTCGTTTTGTAAGTCCTGCATTTTCACTTGCAGATTTTTGCGTCCCTCTTCGAGAGCATTAAATTTTTCGACATCAATAGTAAAGCCGCGGGTTTTTAACTGCGCTGCTACTTTATCAATGGAGTTTCGAACAAGTTTTGGATCTAGCATTTTTTTCCCTTTAATACTAATGTCGCGCCGGATTTGTCATGCCAGTATGTTTTAGCTGAGATCCAAGAATATTAAAGCTGGATGCCAGCTAAAAACATGCTGGCATGACAAACCTAGCACGACAATCGATTAACCTGCTACTTTTGCAAGAACTTCAGCAGCAGTTTTACCCATCTCAGCTGGTGAACGTACAGTACGTACATTCGCCGCTTCAAGTGCTTTAAATTTTTCAGCTGCTGTACCTTTACCACCTGCAATAATCGCACCAGCATGTCCCATACGTTTACCTGCAGGAGCCGTCACGCCAGCAATATAAGCAACAACAGGTTTAGTGACATGATGCTTAATAAATTCAGCTGCTTCTTCTTCTGCGCTGCCGCCAATTTCACCAACCATAATAATGATTTCAGTTTGTGGATCTTTTTCAAATAAGCCGAGTACATCAATAAAGTTTGTACCTGGAATGGGGTCGCCACCAATACCTACACAAGTACTTTGTCCTAAATTTAAATCAGTTGTTTGTTTAACTGCTTCATAAGTTAATGTACCTGAGCGCGATACAATACCAACTTTACCTGGTTTATGAATAAAGCCCGGCATAATACCAATTTTGCATTCGCCTGGCGTAATCACGCCTGGACAATTTGGGCCGATTAAACGTACATCAGGATGTTGATCAATACACGCTTTCACTTCCAACATATCGAGAACTGGAATGCCTTCAGTAATACAGACAATTAATTTAATGCCCGCATCTACTGCTTCAAGGATTGAATCTTTGCAGTAAGGTGCAGGAACATAAATAACAGATGCATCCGCTTTTGTTTCTTCGTAAGCATCTCTTACTGTGTTAAATACAGGTAAACCTAAGTGTGATTGACCACCTTTTTCTGGTGTCACACCGCCAACCATTTTTGTCCCGTAAGCAATTGCTTGTTCAGAATGAAATGTACCTTGTTTACCAGTAAAACCTTGGCAAATAACTTTTGTGTTTTTATTAATTAAAATACTCATTGCATTACACCTTTACGTTAGCTGCGGCTTCTACCACTTTCTTGGCAGCGTCCGTGAAGCTTGTTGCAGCAATAATATTGAGACCACTTTCGCTTAATAATTTTGCGCCTAATTCAGCGTTATTTCCTTCTAAGCGAACAACGACGGGAAGTGAAGTACCAATTTCAGAAACAGCACCAATGATACCTTCAGCAATTAAATCGCAACGCACAATACCACCAAAAATATTAATCAAGATAGCTTTGACATTTTTATCCGATAAAATAATTTTGAATGCTTCTGAAACGCGTTCTTTAGTTGCACCACCACCTACATCTAAGAAATTTGCTGGATTGCCGCCATGAAGCTTGATCATATCCATGGTTGCCATTGCCAAGCCTGCGCCATTAACCATACAACCAATATCGCCATCTAATGCGATGTAATTTAATTCCCAATCACGTGCGCGGTTTTCACGTTCATCTTCTTGTGAGGGATCACGCAATTCACGTAATTCTGGTTGACGATACAGTGCATTGTCATCGATATTAATTTTCGCATCGAGACATAATAAATTGCCTTGTTTCGTGATAACTAATGGATTGATTTCTAACATGCTGAAATCACAATCAGCAAACATCTTGCCTAGACCAATAATAAGGTGAACAAATTGTTTGACTTGATCACCTTTCAATCCCAATGCGAAAGCAAGATCACGGCCTTGATAAGGCTGCACACCGACGAGTGGATCAACAACAATCGTAAGAATTTTTTCTGGGTTTTTTTCTGCCACTTTTTCAATTTCAACACCGCCTTCAGTTGATGCCATAAAAACGATGCGCTGTTTGGAGCGATCAATCACAGCACCTAGATAAAGTTCTTTTTCAATATCACAGGGTTCTTCAATCAATACTTGATTCACTGGCTGACCAGCAGCAGTTGTTTGATAGGTAACCAAGTTTGTACCTAGTAATGAGCGTGCAACATTTGCAACGTCTTCTTTGGTCGATACCAACTTAACACCGCCAGCTTTTCCACGACCACCTGCGTGTACTTGTGCTTTCACTACCCAACGTGGCATAGCCATGTTGTTAGCAATATGCACTGCTTCTTCAACTGTCCTCGCTACCTCGCCTTTTGAAACAGGTAATCCATAATCTGCTAATAATTTTTTTGCTTGATATTCATGGAGATTCATTGACTGTTTTCACCTATTTTTTACTAATAAAATCTTTTGATACCAGCGAAATAATTTTTGTCATCCTGAACAGACTGTTTTTTAGTCTGTGAAGGATCTCTTCATTAGTAGATCCTTCACTACGTTCAGGATGACACATTTAATTTCAGTTCAGGAGACACAGTTAATTTCGCTGGTACGACCTGTTCTTTTTACACCTCAAGAATTATTCTTGCCGGATCTTCAAGTAATTCTTTAATTGATACCAAGAAGGTTACAGATTCTTTACCATCAATTAAACGATGGTCATAAGAAAGAGCGACGTACATCATGGGTCGTATAACAATTTGTCCATTCTCAACAACAGGACGTTCCTGAATTTTATGCATTCCTAAAATTGCGCACTGTGGTGAGTTCAAAAGCGGAGTAGCCATGAGTGATCCAAACACACCCCCATTGGTAATTGTAAACGTACCGCCTTGCATTTCTTCCAGAGTCAGTTTACCGTTTCGTGCTTTTTCAGCATACTCACCAATCTTCGCTTCAATTTCAGCCATGCTCATTTTGTCTGCATCGCGCAACACAGGAACAACCAATCCACGATCTGTTGAGACAGCAACGCCGATATCAAAATAACCGTGATAAACAATATCGTTACCATCAAGTGATGCATTGACAACGGGTGAGCGTTTTAGTGCTTCGACGACTGCTTTAACAAAAAATGACATAAAGCCCAGACGAACTTTATGTGTTTTTTCGAATTTATCTTTATAACGATTACGAATTTCCATGACAGGCGCCATGTTAATTTCGTTAAACGTTGTTAACATCGCTGTACCTTGCGTGACTTCCAATAAGCGTTCAGCAATACGTGCACGCATACGTGTCATCGGTACTCGTTTTTCTGGGCGAGCACCTGTCATTATAGGTGTGCTCGTTGTAGAAGAAGCTGGCTGTTTATTGACAACAGATAACACATTTTCTTTTGTTACTCTGCCGCCTTTACCCGTACCTGGGACTTGAGATACATCAACCCCATGTTCAGCTGCTGCTCGTCTCGCTGAAGGGCCTGCTGATTGTTGTTCAGTTTTTTCAGCTGTTACTTGCTCTTTTGTTTCTCTAGCAGCAGGTGCAGCTGCTGGTTTTTCAGTTTGAGCTGCTTCAGGCTGCGTACCTGCGCCTGCCGGCTCAATAATCGCCAATACTTCTTGGGCTTGAACTGTGCTGCCAGTTGGTTTGATAATTTCTTTTATTACACCATCTGCTGGAGCTGGAACTTCAAGCATTACTTTATCTGTTTCTAAATCTACAAGATTTTCATCTCGAGATACTTTATCGCCCGCTTTTTTATGCCATGTTGAAACATTTGCATCTGATATAGATTCAGGTAACAGCGGAACTTTTACTTCTATTGCCATTGTCGTTTCCTTCTTACTTTTATTTCAAAAGAGCTTGGACCACTAACTCTTCTTGTTCTTTCTCATGTACTGAATGATAACCTACAGCAGGAGATGCAGAAGCTGGCCTGCCAGCATAACGCAATTTCTGGTTTTTGCCGAGTAGGTCGCTTAAGAAAGGTTGTATCGTTACCCAGGCACCCTGATTTTGGGGTTCTTCTTGACACCATATAATGTCTTTCGCATTTGCATATTGTTTAAAAATAGCGCGACACGCATCTTCAGGGAAAGGATACAGCTGCTCTATACGGACAAGTGCCACATTATCTATCTTTTCTTCACGTCTATGTTGCAATAATTCGTAATAAACTTTTCCTGAACAGAAAACAATTCTGTCTATTTTCTTGCTATCCATATCATCAACTTCAGGAATGACTAACTTAAATTCACTATCTGATAGTTCATTCAGATTAGAAGTTGCTAATGGATTACGCAGTAAACTCTTTGGTGTCATCACAATAAGTGGTTTGCGATAGGGCCTTATCATTTGACGACGCAACAAATGGAAAATTTGCGAAGGTGTTGATGGCACGCATACTTGCATATTGTCTTGTGCGCAAAGCTGCAAATAACGTTCTAAACGTGCGGAAGAATGTTCAGGGCCTTGTCCTTCATAACCATGCGGTAATAGCATGACTAAACCGCAGAACCTTCCCCACTTCTGCTCACCTGAACTAATAAATTGATCAATGACAACTTGTGCACCGTTTGCAAAATCACCAAACTGTGCTTCCCAAAGTACAAGATAATTAGGTTCTGTTGTTGCATAACCATATTCAAAAGCAAGTACCGCTTCTTCAGATAACAATGAATCAACAATATTAATTTGTGCTTGTTTCGGTGAAATGTGGCTTAGCGGAATATAAATTTGGTCAGAAGTTTGATCATGCAATACAGCATGTCTATGCGCAAATGTACCACGGCCAGCATCTTGTCCACATAAACGTATGGGATAGCCTTCATCTAATAATGTTGCGTAAGCTAACGTTTCAGCATATCCCCAATTGATAGGTAACTCGCCTTCACTCATTTTCTTTTGTGCATCTAAACCTTTTTTCACTTGAGGTTGTACTATAAAACCTTCAGGTAATTCTGCTAATTTAGCAGCGAGCTCTTTAAGGTGTGCGAGAGGTACGCTTGTTTTAGCTGACTCAGTCCACTGTTTATTACTAAATGGCTCCCAATTAGCTGTATATTGATAAGCAGATTTATCGTCACTTACATCGATAACTCGTTTACCTTCGTCTAGTGCTTTACGATAAGCATCCACCATTTGCTTTTCAGCTTCTTCTGCGATGACACCTTCGGACACGAGCTTCTTCGCATAAGAAACATAAGTTGGCTGCATCGTTTTAATCACTTTATACATCAAAGGCTGTGTTGCAGATGGTTCATCTGCTTCATTATGACCATGACGACGATAACAAACGAGATCAATGACAACATCACGTTTGAATGTTGTGCGGTAATCAATCGCAAATAAAGCAGCGAAATAAACCGCTTCCGGATCATTCGCGTTAACGTGCAAAATCGGCGCTTCCACCATTTTAGCAACGTCAGTGCTATAGGTGGTTGATCGCGCATCTTTTGGATTGCTAGTCGTAAAACCAACCTGGTTATTTATTACAATGTGAATAGAACCACCGACAGTAAACCAACGTGCTTGTGACATGCTGAATGTTTCCATCACAACGCCTTGGCCTGCAAATGCAGCATCACCATGAATTTGAATAGCAACAACTTGTTCCTGCGCTGTATCACGACGACGACGTTGACGTGCACGTACAGAACCTTGTGCTACAGGAGCAATAATTTCTAAGTGTGATGGGTTAAATGCAAGCGCCATATGGACAATGCCATAAGGTGTATTGAGGTTAGAAGAAGCGCCTAAATGATATTTCACATCACCAGAGTGAGTACTTGAAACTCCCTTGCCTTCAAACGCAGCAAATATATCTTTAGGATCTTTACCAACTATATTAACTAAGACGTTTAAACGACCGCGATGTGCCATGCCTATAATCACTTCTTTAAGGCCGCTTTCAGCACCACGGTTAACAATGGTATCCAGCATTGGAATGAGGCTGTCACCCCCTTCAAGTGAAAATCGTTTTTGCCCTACGTATTTAAAGCCGAGATATTTTTCCAATCCATCTGCAACAACTAAGCGATCAAGAATACGTTTTTTTGCAGCATCACTCGGTTTGAAATTTGCCCAGCCTTGCTCAATACGCTCGCGAATCCATTCCACTTCATCACTGCGATTGATATGCATGTATTCAAAGCCTATCGTTTTGCAATAGATGCGTCGCAAACCTTGGTAAATTTCAGCTAATGTGGCGGTCGATTTATTGAGACCAGTAAAGGAACCGACATTCAGGGTTTTCTGCATGTCTTGATCGGTAAATCCATAATAGCCAAGCTCAAGCATTGGGCTATTTATTCGTTCCATCAAACGAAGTGGATCAATATCTGCTTGTAAATGACCTAATCGACGATAAGCTGTGATCAGTTCAATCACTCGCTCTTGCTGTTGGTCATGAACGGAATCCATACCCTGAACAACCAGAGTTTTCGCTGATTGTCGTGCTAAATTCAAAAACTCTTGACGGACAGCTGCGTGAGATACATCAGCATTCATGCGGCCGGTCCGCTGTAATAATCCATTGAAATATTGACGCCACTCAGGTGTGACTGACTCGGGATTTTCCAGGTACGATTCGTATAAATCTTCTAGGTAAGCTTCGTTTCCTGACGCAAGATAAGAATCTTGCCATAAATCTTGCATAGACTTGGGCTGTGTTGCCATGTTCAAAATACTCGACTATTTAATATGTTAAGCACGTTTAATTAAGCTGATTCTTTAAGTATTTCATCTTTAATATTGTTAATCGCTTCCAATGGATTTAAGTCTTTGGGGCAAACGTCAACGCAATTCATGATACCACGACAACGATAAACACTGAATGGATCAGTCAGGTTCGCCAAACGCGATTCTGTTGCTGTATCACGGCTATCTGCAATAAACCGATAAGCTTGAAGCAACGCAGCCGGGCCCATATATTTATCTGGGTTCCACCAATAAGACGGGCAAGATGTACTACAGCATGCGCACAAAATACACTCATACAAACCATCTAATTTAGCTCGCTCTTCTGGAGATTGTAATCGCTCAGTTGCTGGCGCTGGCTGATCATTTTGCAGATAAGGTTCTGCTTTATTATATTGGTCATAAAACTGGGTCATATCCACAACTAAATCACGAATGACCGGTAATCCTGGCAAAGGACGAATAACAATCGGCTCTTTTAATGAAGCCAAATGAGTAGTACAAGCAAGCCGATTTTTACCATTGATGTTGACGCCATCAGAACCGCATACCCCTTCTCGGCAAGAACGACGTAATGTAAACGTTTCATCAAATTTATTTTTGATCGTCAAAAGAGCATCTAACACCATAACGCAATGATGCTCTTTTACATCAATGTCAAAATCCTGCATATATGGTTTTTCATCAATTTCTGGATTAAATCGGTAGACTGAAAAACGCATGTTTTGGCCCTCATTAGTTAGTTATTTTCTTCTATATATATCTATATATAGTTAATGCGCTCATACACTCCACAATACAAATATGCCCCAGAAGAAGCAGGCAGCCAGCAATAAGAGTGTGACAAAATTCACAATAGTACGAAGAACAAATGGTTTAATGTAATCTGTATAGATAGTCCACATCCCTATCCAAGCATGATAAATGATGCTTAAAAGAAAAACAGCTGTAGCGACTTTCATCCACATATTGGCAAACAAACTATGCCATTCAGCATAAGATAAGCCGGAATTACAAACGATATAGACAATTAAACCAATAGAATAAATAGCCATCACAATGGCAGAAATACGTTGAATGACCCAATCATGAAAACCTTCATTAACGCCGAGCACAGACTTTACCATAACCAAACTCCTGCCAAGATGACTAATAAGATAGAGATAATGAGGGTCAAGATGGAGGACAGACGGCCACCGCGTTTGCTAGTTCCAATATGAGCATCCATCAAAAGATGGCGTATACCCGCCACTAAGTGATAACAAAATGGTGCTAGTAATATCCAAAAGATAAATTTCGCGAGTGGATTTGTTAACCAGCCCTGTAAATTCTCAAACCCAGGTTCCGTTAATGAAAAACTCAAACATCCTATTACTACTGGAATTAATAGAAATAAAATGACGCCTGAGACACGGTGTAATATGGAAATGATGGCTGAAATAGGAAAGCGAATCGTAAAAAGATTAAGGTTTTTAGGTCTAGTATGGTTCACGTTTCTTTTTTTCCTTTTGTAGAGCTTTTGTTCTTAGGTTTCGTTCCTCATGATTTCGTCATAACGAAAAAAAAGGAACCGAGACAAAATTCTCACAAATTTGAGAAGAATAGTCGACACTATTTGACGAAAATTTATGAAAATGTGGATTGATTCTATTCTTTTTGCAGCCAACGAAAAACAGTAGAAACGAAAACCTAATAAATGCGTGATTATAAACGGGTAATTATATTCATGGGATAACGGTAAAGCAAACGTTAAGAGTAATAAAAGGATCATTTCACCGCTAAGCACAATATGATACGATGCGCGCCGATCGTAATTATGTTTAAATAACATCAGTATAAAAGTAGGCGCACGGAGAACCGATATGGCGGATAGAAAAGCAAAACTAACTATAGATGACAAAACGATTGAGTTAAATATATTGTCGGGCACGCTGGGCCCTGAAGTAATTGATGTAAGCTCTCTTTTCAAAGATGGATATTTTACTTACGATTCTGGATTCAATTCCACTGCCGCCTGCGAATCTAAGATTACCTTTATCGATGGTGATAAAGGCATATTACTGTATCGCGGCTACCCGATAGAGCAGCTCGCCAGCCATTCCAACTTTCTTGAAGTTTGCTATCTACTATTAAATGGCGAACTACCAGACAAACCGCAATACGATAATTTCTGCAAACAGATCACTCATCACACTATGGTGCATGAACAAATCCGTAATTTTTTTAACGGATTTCGTCGTGATGCACATCCGATGGCAATCATGGTAGGTGTAGTTGGGGCACTTTCTGCGTTTTATCACGATACATTAGACATACAAAATCCTGAACATAGAGCCATATCAGCACTTAGACTCATCGCTAAAATGCCAACGATTGCTGCAATGTGTTACAAATATTCGATAGGCCAACCTTTCATGCCGCCGCAGAATAGCCTTTCTTATGCAGAAAACTTTTTGCAAATGATGTTTGGTACACCTTGCGAGGAAACTCGATCAGATCCTGTGCTAACACGTGCGCTTGATAGAATTTTTATTCTTCATGCTGATCATGAACAAAATGCATCAACATCAACGGTCCGTCTGGCGGGATCCACTGGAGCAAACCCATTTGCATGTATTTCTGCTGGTATAGGCGCACTTTGGGGGCCTGCACATGGCGGTGCTAATGAAGCCGTGCTTAACATGTTGCACGAGATTGGTGATGTATCTCATATTGGCAAATATATTGAACGTGCAAAAGATCCTAAAGATACGTTCCGTTTAATGGGATTTGGTCATCGCGTTTATAAAAATTATGATCCTCGTGCAAAAGTCATGCGCGAAACTTGTCATGAAGTATTAGAAGCAGTCGGTGCACATAATGATCCTATATTTAAACTCGCCATGGAGTTAGAAAAAATCGCCTTGCAAGACGAATACTTCGTGGAGAAAAAGCTTTATCCCAACGTAGATTTTTATTCTGGTATCACATTAAGTGCAATTGGTATTCCAACAAATATGTTTACCGTGATTTTTGCACTAGCAAGAACAGTCGGCTGGGTTGCGCAATGGAACGAAATGATTAGTAATCCTTATCGTTTAGCACGTCCTCGACAATTGTATACTGGATCAAAAGAACGCAATTACGCTGGAATAAACAAGAGAGAGTAGCTTCACTTTATAAGGTCCCGCGGCATGAGCAACGGGATCTAAATAATAATCTTACCTATTCAACTTATACATACCCGAACCGTTCGTACCTACCATTAAGTTACGTTGATTATCTAGAGCAAGCGATATCGCAATAGGGTTGTTTAGTCCATCATTCATTGTAGCCCAATGTGCCCCGCCATCATGTGAAACAAATACACCATGACCTGATGCAGGATATTCCTCACCACCCGTTGCTGCATAAAGTGTTTGTGTATCATTAGGATCAATAATAAGTGACATGATACTTTCAGACCGAGCAATATCTTTACTTGGCAATCCTTCATTACTCAGTATCCAATGACTACCACCATCCGCTGATTTAAACAATAAGTCCTTCGCTCCAGCAACATAAACAGTTTGAGGATTGTTTGGATCAATCGCTACTTGAAACATAGCCATATTGCCAAAATCAAAAGCAATTTGGGCCCATGTTTTGCCACCGTCATTACTTTTATTTACACCATGCTGTCCAACAGCATAAATTTCTTTGGAATCTTTTGGATTAAACGCAATATCATATTTTGCATCAATACCAGATTGGGTTGCCCAATTTCTTCCACCATCATCGCTACGATAAACTTCGTCAGCCCAAGAACATGCAAACATTTGTTTGGCATTGAGAGGATTAATTGCCAAAGAAATAGTTGTCCATGGACCACGCCCTGTAAAATGCGCAGGTTCCCAAGTTTTACCATAATCACTGCTGTAATAAATTTCAGAAGGAAGTTGTTGTCCAGTCACATCAAGTGCAATAAATATGTTTTCTGGATGCTGTTGATCAATGACAATTTTATTTACCTGGCTCTTTTCAAATAATTTTACACTTTCCCAATGTTCTCCATTACGTGTCATCCATAAACCGGCATTGGTTCCTGCATAGATTGTTTTTGTATCTTTTGGATCTGTTGCAATTGTATATACGGCAAAATTTTTTAATCCATTTTGTGATAATACCCATGTTTTGCCAGCATCATTTGAATAATGGATAGGTGTGTTATAACCACCAAGATAAAGTTCATTAGGATTACTTTGATTTAAAAGAATGCTATAGGGATAAGGATGAAGTTCACTTGACGTATCTTGAAATATTTTCTTCCACGTTTTCCCTTCGTCCATTGTTTTGAAAACACCATCTTTTTCACTTGCAGGCGCAACATAAATTTCTTGAGGATTTGTTTCATTCACTTCAAAAAAAGCTGTCCCTTTTTTAGTAGCAGGTAATGGAATACTTGACCATGTATTGCCATTGTCATTACTTTTATACAGCGTATTAGATGTTAAGCCATATAACACACCACTACGAATATATTTTAAATCGGTAACGCCTGTATTCAGAGATGGCGGAATTGTCCAGGTTTGGCCTCCATCTTGCGATCTTAATATTTTTCTGTCCTCACTACTTAACATCGTTAATATCATAATATTGGAATTAACTGTGTTATAAGTGAGTTCAGAAGCATAATAAGAATCTTTTTTTGGAAAATCAGCTGCGATAACATTTACTTTTTTCCATAAAACACCACCGTTCGTTGTCTTATATAAGTGTTCCGGGGTTGATGCATATAATTCTTGAGGATTCTCTGGATTAATAGCGAGTAAATAAACGCGGTTTATCCAATCCCCAATTACAATGCCATCACTCATTACTTTCCAAGTCTTCCCATCATCGGAAGTTTTTAATATTCCTTTGCGTTGTTCAGTGACATAAAATTCTTCCGAATGTTGTGGATTGATCAGCATATTTTGCAGCAGCTTTCCACTAAAAATATCAGGAGCCATCATCGTCCATGCATTGGCTTGATTATCTGTTTTGTAAATACCGCCTAACTGCGCAAATGCAAACACTTCGTTAGGCTTACTTGGATTTATTTTAAATTGATAAATTTTTCCTGCATTAATTCCATCATTAAAAGAGTGCCAAGTATCAGCGTATGCATTGTGTATCCAAATCAATGGGCAAAGTATCATGCTCAACAAAATAGGATTAATATTTTTTAGTTGCATAAATGTTTCCAGGATTTTGTTATTCGAAATGATTATCCACACCTGCAGCGCAGGTGTGGAATTTAAAAAGAAATATAAAGATTTAGCACAAATCTAATAAGAAGGTAACGCCTGCATCTAGCATAACGTCATTTTTACCGCCAACTATTGTATAAATATCACGTGCTTCAAAACGGAAACCTACTACTTTATCAGCCCATAAATTCAGACCTAAACCAGCATTAATATTTCCTTCATTGCGAGCATCTGTACCATTAGGATCTAATCCTAATCCACCTACGCCAAGTATGACGTAAGGTTCAACAACATCACGATAAACTGGAAAATGATATAAGCCATCTAACAAAAATAATGTGCCATTCACATGTGATCCATCATCTTCAGGGCTATGTGATTTTGTACTCATTGTCGCTAATATACCTTCAATGCCCCATCTATCTGTTATGTTATAACCAAGCCCAATAAATGGAAGTGCTGTATTATCGATACTGCGTTTTTGCGCAAAATAATAATAACCGCCACCCGCAGAAAACGTCATTGTATTAGCACGACTTGCGGCAAAAGCAGAAGAAAACGATGAAATAGATGCAAGACCTAAAGAAGCCAATATTGCTAGTGTATGTAATTTTTTCATGTTAATCCCTCACGAACTTTCCTTATCAAACCAAAGCATGTCTTTGGCTATGTATTATGAATGGTTGTTATGATAAGCAACCATAGCCGGCTATTCTACTTGGGTTTACAATACTTTTGCTATAGTTTTAATCGACACGCAACAGTTGAAGGACGAGAACAATGGATGAATGCGTTTTTTGTGCAATTATTGCCGGCACACATGAGAAAACACTCCTCTATGAAGATGATGAATTTGTGGCATTCCTTGATAATCGTCCCGTTTTTCGTGGACATACGCTTGTTGTTCCAAAACAACATATCGCTTCGTTTGATGATTTACCAATCGAAAAAATCCAACCTCTATTTGCGCTCGCGCAAAAAATTATGCGAGCAGCTGAAAAAGGTTTGCCTGCTGATGGTGCATTGGTTTTACTTAACAATAAAGTGAGTCAAAGTGTCCCGCATGTTCACGTGCATGTGATTCCAAGAAAATTTAAATTTAGTTTGCGTGGTTTTCTCTGGCCAAGAAAAAAATTATCGGCGATAGAAGCAATCGATATTCAAAAGAAAATAAAACAGTATTTGTAAGTGATAAAAATAATAAGTTGATTAGGGTTATCATCCCGCGATTTATTCAGTGTTGTTGTAGATTTTGTCATGCTAGCCGTATTTGTCGTAGCTATGTCATCCTGAAATTTTACCTCTTCTTCAGTTGTCATCCCGCGCAGTTTTTAGCGCGGGACCCAGAGTCTTTCAGCGAAATGAACAAGGATTTAAAGACGCTGGGTCCCGCGCTAAAAACTGCGCGGGATGACAACTGAGGAAAAATCCTTTGCAGACTAAAAAACAGTCTGCTCAAGGATAATAAACATTGAATAAAAATTACTATTTAACAGTCGCTACCAAAAACCCATCAAGCTCTTCTTTAGTAATTCCTTCATTAAGCGATCCCGTATCAATTGCTTTTCCATTTTGATCATAGAAAATAATGGTTGGTGTGCCGTAGACTTGAAAATAACTAACAAGTTTCATTGCTTCTTCATCTCGATTAGTAATGTCTACACGTATTGCCATAAAATTTTTCAAATGCTTTTGCACCGTTGCATCTGATAATACATTGTTATCAAGTGAACGGCATGCTGGACACCACGAAGCGTAAAACTCCAACATAACTGGTTTTTTATTTTTTTTAGCAAAATTTAATTTCTCTTGCAGCTCAGATAAATCATTTACACTCGTAAACAATTCAGCAGGCGGCACTACTTTTTCATCTCCATTACTTACAACATTATGACTTGCTAATGGTTTCCACATGTTCTCGTGACCACTCATCGCGCCTATTAATAACAAACATCCGTAAGTTAAAACGAAAATACTAATACCGTGTAATAACGGAGGTAATCGTTTTTCAGTACGAAAGTTTAAGGCACCAAAAGCAATCGCGCTGATGATGAATAGTAGTGACCATAAAAATAAAATAACAACGTCGGGAAGTAATCTTGAAATCATCCAAATCGCAAGACCCAGCATCATGACACCAAACAAATATTTTACTTTATTCATCCATGCTCCTGATTTCGGCAATAATACACCTTGACCCATACCAAAAATCAGCAATGGTAAGCCCATACCTAATGCAAGAGAAAATAAAATAATGCCGCCGAAAAATGCATTACCTGTTTGACCAATATAAGTTAGCACTGTCACTAAAGGCGCAGTTACACAAGGCGATGCAATGAGTGTTGAGAGAAAACCCATGATTGCAACGCCAATTAAACTACCCCCTTTTTGTTTATTACTTAATTTCAATAAACGGTTTTGGATAAACCTAGGAACATGTAGATTAAACAAACCAAACATCGACATTCCCATCAATACAAAGATCAAACTAAAACTCACAATAATCCATGGTGATTGCATTGCAGTTTGCACAGTACTACCTAAATAACCTGCTAACAAACCAGCACCTGCATAAGTGATCGCCATACTGAGTACAAATGTGAATGAAAGTTTAAATGTTTGAATGGTATTCTGTTTTTCTTGTCCCACTAAAACAGAAGAAAGAATGGGGACCATAGGCAATACGCAAGGTGTAAACGCCAATAAAATTCCCGCAATAAAAAAACTAAACATACTAAATAGAATATGAGTTTGATCAATCATATTAACTATCCTCTAGAATTATAATTTAAGAAGTTGATTTAATAATTTTTGGTTTAAAAGACGAATTGAAATTTGGGCGGCTTATAAATTCGATTAACAAAATTGCTAGTTAAAAACCCTAAAACAAAAGTTAAAACTATCGCATCAGTCAAGGTAAGAACATTATTAAAAATTGTCGGCAATATTGAACTAAATTGTAAGTTATTAAATGTCTGACAAGTTTTTTGTGCTTGCTGTTGCGCGGTCTTTTGCTCACACGGCGATTTAAAGACAACGCCTGTAGGCAAATTAATTTTATTACTAAACAAAAAATCTTTAATGATAGGAGAAAACGAAACCAGCAACATCATTAATGTCGCCACGCTGATAATCATTTTTTTCTTTCTGAGATAAGTTAGCATCCAGGGAGTTTAACAGAAGGAATTCCGATGAACAATGCAGATTGCTTGATCACTTTATTTTCGTTTGAGCTCCATAATTCATTCTGTTAATCTTGAGCGAATTCATTAGCTTATTCAATTCATGGATGATTTACGAATCTAAATTACAGCTAAACATAACAGGGACGTTTATGAAAATTCTGACTCGAGTATTAACCTCTGCTCTTTTAATCAGCGCTTCGGTGGTATGTGCTGCGCCCGTGAATCAATTTTATGGTGCGATTGAAGGTGGAATTTACCAAGCTCAATTTAATAGCAGTTATATAGATCAAACCGATGTCATTCCTCAAAATATCAGCGGGTCTTTAATACAAAATGGATACATAGGCGGTTTAGCGTTGGGATATACACGCTTAATCAATCCGCGTTATTTTGTCAGTGTAGAATTAACAGGAAATATTGAAGGCGATTCTGCGTTATATCAAAGCGGCGCAGCAAATACCGCTTTTTCAGATAAAATTCAAATTAACGACAATGTTGATTTATCTCTTGTCCCCGGCATTATGACAGAAAGCGCTTTTTCTCCTTATTTTAGACTTGGTATTTCTTATGCGTCTGTACGTGATCGTTTAACGTCACCTGTTGGTTATGACCCGACAAATACGCAATTCAATTCAAATAAAAATATTTTTGGTTTGGTTGCTGGATTGGGCGTGAAGTATGCGATTAATGATCGTATAGGATTATTTGTTGAAGCAAATTATCACGATTACGGTACTATCAATTTTTCTTCTTTCCAAAATTTCTCCGCTGATTATACACACTCAGCTCACTTATATTCATACGCAGCTCTTATCGGCGCTACTTATGCATTTAATGTTTAAAAAATCGTGAGGAATTTATGCAGCGAACAACATTATTGATATTATTTTTTTGCTTTACATCACTCGCTCACGCAAAACAACACGATAAAATCACTCAAAATAATCCGCCTGCGACTTGTGAAACGCCTGCATCACTTTCTTGCGTTTATGGTTTAACAACGAATGTACCAGGCTGTCCAATTCAAGGCACAACAGCCATACCTACTGGTGGTTGGGGAGCGATTGCTGTTGTTGAAGCTTATGACAATCCTTATGCTGCGCAGGATTTAGCAACATTTTCTCAGCAATTTGGTTTGCCTGCCTGCACGACGAGTAATAATTGTTTTTCAGTTTTTTATACGAATAATCAAGTACCACCTTTCAATGCCGCTGCTGCTGATGAACATGTATTAGATATCGAGTGGGCACATGCAATGGCACCGCAAGCAAAAATCATTATGGTTGAAGGACAAGATGATTCTGTCGCAGAACATATGAGTGCAATTCAACTTGCTAGCCAACAAGTACTTCAAGCTGGCGGTGGCTTGGTTTCAGTTAGTTGGAGCGTTAGCGAGTTTTCAGGTGAAACAGCTTACGATAGTTATTTTCAAACTCCCGGCATTGTTTATGTGGTAAGTAGCGGTGATTATTCAGCACCCGCACGTTACCCAAGCAGCTCTCCTTATGTTATTTCAGCCGGCGGTACGAGTATTGTTCGCAATGCACAAGGCAATTTCGTTAGCGAAGCAGGTTGGAGTACAAATCCCAGCTCTCCTCCAGGCGCTAAATCAGGAGGCAGTGGCGGCCCTAGCTTATATGAGCCGCGTCCTGCTTATCAAAACTCGATAATGAGAATAGTGGGTGCAGCGCGCGGTACGCCAGACATTTCGTTTGATGCTGATCCAAATACGGGTGTCTGTGTTTATTCCACCGTGCATGGAGGTTGGTTCAAAGATGGTGGTACGAGTGTTTCTGCTCCTGCTTTATCAGGGATCATTAATTCGGCAAATCGACGCTCTCAATCAAGCCAGGAAGAACTGACATACATTTATAACAATGCAATTAAAAATTATCGTGCTTATTGGCATGACATTACTCAAGGTAATAATGGTTTTCCTGCCATGGTTGGCTATGATTTTATAACCGGCCTTGGGAGTACTCGCAGTTATCAAGGGAAATAATTATGCGCTTTTTAGAAAGGACATTTCAGCGTCAGTTGATGAACGACCTAACACTATATTGCGTTGTGGAAAACGGCCAAATTCTTTGATCACACGGAAATGTGCATAAGCATATGCAAGAAATAATTGATAAATTTGTGTAGTTTCGCTCATCGATAATGTAACTAATGCTTGATATAAACGAATCGATTTTTCTTGATTGCCGCCATCTTCTGAGTGAACTAATGGCATATAAAAAAATACACGCTCAATCAATGTCAATGATTGATCCATCCTTAAACCTAATCCGTCAGCACACAATTGCTGCGCTCTCTCATCATAAGCAAATGCTTGTGGAGAATGACGATGTATATATCGAGGAAATTGATCAAGTAAAATAATGAGCGCTAAACGGCCGCGCGGAGTTTCTTTCCAATCTTCCAACTTTCCTTTTACAGCAGCTTCGAATTCTTTGCTAAATGCACGTACTAATTGTTCTTTGACAGCATCATTATCACCAAACCAAAGATTAGTACGCTCACTTGTAGGCAAGTCAGCTGTACCCAAGTTCCCAAACCAATTATTTAATAATTCATGAGCTCTATCAGTCATGCTAAAACCCCTTGCTCTGCGTGCTCATTTTTTCCGTTTCTTAAAGAATAACATATTGGAGACAGCGTATTTGTGTTGAATTTTTCTGAGAAATCATAATACATTGATAATTCATTTTATTTGATAAAAACTTGAGACCCAACAGAAACATTATTAAATAGTTCAATGATATGAGAATTACGCATACGAATACAGCCATGTGAACCTGGCTTACCTAATTGCGTATTATCTGGCGTTCCATGAATATAAATATAGCGTTGCATGGTATCTACATTTCCCAAACGATTACGACCCACTTCCAATCCACTTAACCATAGGATTCGGGTCAGAATCCAATCTCGATCTGGATATTGTTCTTTCAATTCTGCAGAAAAAATTTCACCTGTTTGTCTTCGTCCTACAAACACGGTATTAGGTAAACAATTCTTACCTATTTTTGCACGAATAATATGTAAACCACGCGGAGTTTGCTCACTATTTTTTTGCTCGCCTGCTCCATTTTTTGCAGTTGAAATAGCGTATTCTTGTTGAAGATTTTCGTTATTAAAAACTTGCATTATTTGTGCGGCGATATCGATTTCCAATCTAATCATAATTCACCTTGATATTGATTCATCACTAGTCTATGCACATGCAATCTTTGATGCAATCAATACTGGAGTACGATGAATATTTTCATTATGATGCGGATGACTATTAAAAAAATAGACATCTGCCAATGGAGAAAGCATGAAATTATTAATGTGTCGTCCAACCTATTATGGAATTGAATATGAAATCAATCCTTGGATGAATGTCGATTATAAAGTGAATCACGCTATTGCAATTAACCAGTGGAATACACTTTATGACACCATCCAACAATGCGGCGCACAAGTAGAATTAATTGAGCCGGTAAAAGGTTGGCCCGATATGGTATTCACTGCAAATGCCGGCCTTTACTATCAACAAAAAATAATTTTGCCGCACTTCAAATATAAAGAACGTCAAGGTGAATTAGCTTATTTTAAAAAATGGTTTATTGACGCAGGTCTTGAATTAATCAATCCAGATATCCATGAGCAAACTCCTTTTTTTGAAGGTGCAGGTGATGCATTGCTCGCTGGAAATAAATTATTTGCTGGGTATGGATTTCGTTCTGATGCAACATTTTATAAATCAGATTTTTTCGATGAAAGTAATTTGATTTATTGTGAATTGATAGATCCGTATTTTTATCACATTGATACTTGCTTTTGCCCGCTTACTGATGAATTAGCAATTTGGTATCCATCTGCTTTCTCATCTGCATCTCAAAAGAAAATGGCGAAAGAAATCGAATTAATTGCTGTCACCGCCGAAGAAGCAAAAAAATTCGCATGCAATTCAGTAGTACTAAATAAAAATATTATTTTGCCT
Organism: Gammaproteobacteria bacterium; assembly: GCA_027356065.1. Classification (GTDB taxonomy): domain Bacteria; phylum Pseudomonadota; class Gammaproteobacteria; order DSM-16500; family DSM-16500; genus Aquicella. The sequence goes on along the minus strand of DAIEGU010000090.1, from coordinate 1,834 downwards.
AGTGGATGTCCACAACTTGCAGATACGTTAAGTGCATATAACTTTAATGTTCATCCATGTGATATGAATGAATATTTAAAAGCAGGCGGTGCTTGCAAATGCTTAACACTGAGAATTGATTAAATAATTTTATTAGCAAATCGAGAGGTTTTTTCATGTCCCCTAAAAATTCGCAATATATTGATACGCTTTGGGATTCAAGCATCATTCCAACTTTAATGGAATACATTAAAATTCCTAATAAATCGCCGCAATTTGATAAAGATTGGCGTACACATGGATACATGGATCAAGCCGTAGAACTTATTGCTAATTGGTGCAAAGCAAATGCAGTTGCTGGTATGAAACTGGATGTTGTGAAATTAGAAGATAGAACACCTGTTATTTTTATTGATATTCCTGGTCAAAAAGATGAAACCATTTTGTTGTATGGACACTTGGACAAACAACCGGAAATGACTGGATGGGATGCTGATCTTCATCCTTGGAAACCCGTTTTACGTGGTGACCGTTTGTATGGCAGAGGTTCAGCAGATGATGGATATGCAGCATTTGCATCGCTAGCTGCTATTAAATCATTACAAGAACAAAATATTCCTCACGCTCGCTGCGTCATTTTGATAGAAGCTTGTGAAGAAAGCGGCAGTTTTGATTTGCCATTTTACATTGATGCACTGCAATCACGTATAGGTGAACCCAGTTTAATTATTTGTCTCGATTCTGGCTGCGGTAATTACGAGCAACTTTGGACCACTACTTCATTACGTGGTTTGGTATCTGCTGTTTTAAAAATTGATGTACTTAAACAAGGTGTGCATTCCGGTTCAGGCAGCGGCATTGTTCCTTCTTGCTTTCAAATTTTACGTCAATTGTTAACGCGCATTGAAAATGAAAAAACAGGTGATGTTGCCATCGCAGATTTATTCGTTGATATTCCTGATGAGCGTATCAAACAAGCAGAATATGCAGCCAAAGTACTAGGTGATTCTGTTTTTGATGATTTGCCTTTTTGTGCTGGCGTAAAACCACGCAACGGTTCAATTGCCGATCTCATTTTAAATCGCACCTGGAGACCTGCACTCTCTGTCATTGGCTGTAATGGTTTACCGTCTATTGAAAATGCAGGTAATGTTAGCATTCCCTCGTTGACGGTAAAATTATCCATGCGCTTACCTCCAACTTGTGATGCAAAACATGCAGGAAATGTGATTAAAACCCTTTTAGAAAAAGACCCTCCTTATAATGCACAAATAGAAATAACGATTCCAGAAGCGGCATCTGGATGGAATGCGCCAGCCGAAGCTGCCTGGTTAGTGAAAGCGTCGAATGAAGCTTCAGAAGCGTATTTTGGTAAACCTGCAGTGGGCATGGGCGAAGGCGGCTCCATTCCTTTCATGGGCATGTTAGGAAAAAAATTTCCAAAGACACAATTTCTTATCACTGGTTTATTAGGGCCTGAATCGAATGCGCATGGCCCCAATGAATTTTTACATATACCAACAGGCAAGAAACTAACAGCGTGTGTTGCGCATGTTATTGCGGCGCATTATAAGCGATAAGATAAATCTATTAGTTCTGATGAGTCCGTTCGCCTGCTAAATCTCCGTTCGCCCTGAGGCTGACGTATCCCCGCGAAATTGTTTTTAGTTTGTCATGCCAGCCGCACGTTTTTTGTGCGAGGTGGCATCCAGAATATTTCCTGGATGTCAGCTAAAACTTGTCCGGTTAAATTTTTAAACGGGAGCATGCTGGCGATGAGACAAGGAGTCTTATACTTAGGTTTATTGCTGTTTGGTCGAGGTATCGTGAACAGTTACCAGAAATATTGAAGTAT
>DAIEGU010000167.1 GCA_027356065.1 Gammaproteobacteria bacterium | reverse complement strand
AAAAAACGTGCGGCTGGCATGACAAATTAAAAACAATTTTTATGAAAATTATAAATTATAAGGTTGATTCACGCTGCAATGACGCTCTCGCAATAACATCATTAGTTACGATGTGTATTCCGGGATTCCTGGATGGCAGCCTCTAGTGTATATTTAGAAATGCGCCAAATTACCATATACGATTAAAAGTGAGGAAGAATGACAGAAGAAGTGTCTGTTCGAATACGCGAAGCCTTCTATCGAGATAGTTTTGGTAAAGTCATTTTGATTATGATTAGTTTTCTTGTTGCTATTGGTTTATTAGTTAGTGTTTCAGTTTATTTATATTTAAATAAACCTAAGCCAGTAACATTTTTAATTAGCGATGAATGGCGCGTACAACCCGCAATTCCTTTAGATCAGCCTTACCTATCTGATTCAGACGTGTTGCAGTGGGTAAATGATGCAATACGAAACGCGTTTATTTATGACTTTTATCAGTACAACGATCAGTTAAAAAAAGCCACGCAGTTTTTTACGCCTGATGGCTGGAAGGTTTTTTTAAATCAATTGAATATCTATGTGAATTATAATAATGTTCAATCGTATAAGATGTTTGTTAATGCAGCTCCAACAGGCGCGCCGTATATTTTGAATAAGGGCTTGTTATCGGGAAGGTATGCATGGTGGGTGCAGATGCCAATCAATATCACGTATGTCAATGGTCAACCGCCGAATCGAGCGCTAACTTTGCAAATATTAGTTGTCAGAGTGTCTACATTAAATAATTTATCAGGTGTAGGCATTGATAATGTGATTGTGGCCAAAGGTGCTATAAATCAGCTGACAGGAACTGGGTAACTTATGGCGAATTTTTCAATTCTGCGAAGCCTAAAAATAACATCGTTAGTGTTTATAATTGTGTGTAGCATCCCCTCTTCTTTTGCGCAACAAACGACACAATCAACCGCAGTACCTTCTGCAACAACGACAACAACCACTGTTGCCAATAATAATGCTGCTATGCAAAATCAAAATAATGTATCGCAGCAACAATTTGAGCAATGGCTGCAAAGCAATACCCCGGAAAAACAAATTGGTGCGAATGGATTTTCTCAAACTACGACCACCACGACGCAAACGGTTACCAGAAAAAAACCGCAACCACTGACATATGAGCAAGGTCAAGAAGTGATGCTAAGCTCAGTGCCTTCTAATGCACCGGTTCCTTCGGCTGATTCAACCGCAGCATTCAATACAATGATACAGCAAAATATACCGCTGGCTCCGCAACAAGTTGTGCAATTAAGACAACAGATCGATCAATCTCAACGTGCTGCTGCCATAACGCCAAATATTCCGCCAAAGCCAGTATCAACAACATTAATGATTAATCTTGCACCTGGAACAACACCGCCAGCAGTTCGCTTAGCGCAGGGTTACGTATCATCGCTGGTTTTTATTGATTCAACAGGAACGCCTTGGCCTATTGCTTCATTTGATATTGGCAATCCGAAAGCGGTGAACATTCAGTGGGACGGCAAAAGTAACATATTATTGTTGCAAGCAGTTTCGCCTTATAGCGATGGTGACATTGTCATTCGATTAGTGGGTTTAGCTACGCCAATCACACTAGAGTTAGTAGCAGGCCAACGCGTGGTTGATTATCGCGTTGATCTTCATATTTCAGGGATTGGTCCTAATACTAAAGAATTACCAGTGGGAACAGCGCTTCCAAATAGTGCTAGTCAATTATTGCTTGGTGTATTAGATGGTATTGCACCAGCGGGAAGTAAATTGCTAACAGTACGTGGAGCAGATGCGCAAGCTTGGTTATTAGGAGAGAGAATGTATTTGCGTACTCGGTTAACTGTGTTGTCACCCGGTTGGATGGGCAAGATGACAAGTCCTGATGGCATGCAATCATATGAACTGCCAAAAACATCATCCGTATTAGTATCAAAATACGGAGAACCTGCTGAACTTAAAGTTGAGGGTTTTTAATGGCATTGTTTGATTTTTCCAAGATAAATTTTTTCAGTCGACTGAATGCTCGTTCCAGAATTTTTGTTTTAGTCGGTGCAGTCGTTGGCGCTGTTTTGTTGGTTTATATGGGAACTCGTTTTTTATCTGGCGGAACAGGAACGACAGGCCCCTCACGAGTAGCCGCAACGCCACAAGGATTGCAATCTGTTCCAGGCGGACAATTAACACCTGCTTATCAACGTGCTGTGATGCAAGCAAATACACAAGCAGCAGAACAAGCACGATTAACCGGTTCAAGTGCTGTGCCTACAATGATTAACTTAGGCGAACAACCGCAACAAACCGCTGGCTGCGTTATTTGTGCTGAACAAACTCCTAATGTAAAAAATCTTTTAGATGATTGGGTGCGACGTGGTGAGCTTTCTCCTGATGTAGCTACTCAATTACAGCAGCTTGCAGATAAAAATGGTTCTGTTAATGATTTTGCTGCTGCATTAAATGATTTGGTCAGACAAGGAAAGCTAACGCCTGAGCAAGCACGTGCTTTGCTTGAACAATATAGAAAACAACATGCTAATAATCTATTGCAAGACAGTGCAAAACTAATGGATAGCTTAATTAAAAATGGCCAATTACCGCTTGATGTAGCGAATCAATTACTCGATGTTCAAAAAATGGGTGTATCGCCTGCTGATTATGCTGCGCGATTGCAAGAGTTGGCGCGAGAAGGAAAGATTTCACCCGAAGTTGCGCAACAATTACTTGCGCAATATACGCAACAACGTGCCAAAGAAATTATCATGCGAAGTATCGCATCGTTAGAGCAAATGGTTCGTAATGGTGAAATAACTTCTCAAGTGGAAAGTGAGTTAGAGCCATTAGAAAATGCAATGGTTTCTGTCGATACGTATGCAGCTAAGCTGACTGGTTATGTTAACAGTGGAAAAATGACACCTGCTGTAGCAAACAAAATTTTAACTGAGTTTAAACAACAAAAAGCTGATATTGGGCCGACTCAATCTGTCGCAGAATTATTAAAAAAAGCAGAAGATGCTGCTTACGCTGAAATTGCAGATTTAGTGAAAACTGGCAAAATGCCTCAAGATGTTGGGGCGCAGCTCGTGGGATTAATACAGCGTGATGTTTCGCTTGATCAGTTTAAAGCAACATTGGATACCTTAGTCCAACAGAAAAAAATTACTCCCGAAATTGCAAAGTTAAAGCTTGCTGATTATCAACAAGTAAAAGGCTTACGTGATTTACAGAAAAAATTAGCTGAGTTGCAGGGAAACAATGCGTCAGTTGGAACGTATGCAGATGCATTACGTGGCGCAGTACAATCTGGTGTATTAACACCAGACGATGCGACGCAATTAATGCAAGAATATACAGCGGGTTCATCAAAAGCACCTTTGCTTGCACCAACTACAGCAGGTACGGCGGATTTTGCGCAGTTACAACAGCAATTAAAACAAACAACCGCAGCTCAACCTGTTGCATCTGGTCAATTTGAAGCAGCGCAAGAACAAGCTGAAACAGAATCAGCACAAGATAGACAGAATAGAATCGAGGCTTTAATGGCTGCCATGCAAGGTCAAGCAGGACAGCTTGTTGCATCTTGGCAGCCTGCTGTTATGGCACATAAAGAAGGTCAAGAAGAAAGCACTAAAAGTAAATCCACAACGACAACTACGACGGCAGCCGGTACTAAGACAACTACCAAAACAGAAACGGCGACAGGAGCATCAGGCCCGCCTATTATCAAATCCGGCAGTATTTTATTTGCTGTGTTAGATACGGCTGCCAATAGTGATTATCCAGATAGTCCAATATTAGCTACTATTGTTGATGGCAAATTTAAAGGTGCTAAATTGTTAGGTAAGCTTGTTACAACTAAGGGTGTATCGGGTCAAATGGATAGAATTAGTTTGAATTTTACTTTAATGAATATGGATCAATGGGACACGTCCAAAACAGTCACTGCTTTTGCAATTGATCCTGATACAGCACGCAGTGTGATGGCCAGTGATGTTGATTATCATTATATGCAGAGATTTGGGGCGATTATGGCGACATCATTCTTACAAGGTTATGCGAATGCTATTACCACCTCATCTTCAAATACCACGACCGGTATTTTTGGTACAAGCACCACTCATCCTGAGTTAAGCCCTAGTCAGAAGCTTGGGGTTGCTTTAGGCCAGATAGGTACAACCTTGGGTAATGTCACACAAAACTACGTCAATATCCCTCCAACGGTAAAAGTGGATTCTGGAGTCGGTCTGGGTATATTATTTATGGCTGATGTAACTTAAGGATTTTTTAGGATAAGTAGCATCAGGCAGGTGTTTTAGATGCACTATACTAAAAGAACGAAGAGTAGAATTTAGGGAATAAGAGGCATAATCATATGCTGAATGACCGAGACGATAAATACGAAAATCCAGAAGAAAGTGAATATCACTTTTCCGACGAGGAGGTTAACTACGAAGTAGAAACTGAATCGCCGAAAGGTGTTCCTGTTGCGGGTCAAAAAGAAAGTGTATTAAATCGTCTAACTCGTTCAAAACGAATGCTGATTAGTTTGGGTGTGTTTTTAGTATTAGTGTTTGTCGTCTATAAAATGGTTGCGCCTTCATCCACTCCTCAGACAACAGATATTACTTCGCCTGTCGTGACGCAATCTCAATCAAAGCCAATGACAACGGTTACGCAAGTCACGACAACACAACAAGCGCCTGTTTTACCGGTTGCTACAACTAACAATATGCCTCCGCCAGTTGCAATGACCACGACAACAACACAGGCAGCAGCGCCGCAGATGGCATCGCCAGTACCTGTTGTGCAAACTCAAACAACAACTCAAACGCCAGCATCTCAACCAGTTAGCTTGCCGCAAATGCAAGTATCACAAGTTGCTTTACCGGTGCAAACGCCGCCCCAGATGCAAGCTCCAGCTGTTGTGCCTGCTGAACAATCAATGTTGGCTCAGCAAACTGCTGCGACACCATCAGTCACTCAAACTACAACAACAGTTACCCAGCCGTCTGCAATGACGGGAGTTGGTACGACATTGCCTGTAGCGACAGATTCACGAGTGGCAACACTCGCAGCTGAAAATCAAAAACTTGCGGACCAGCTACAACAAGAATATGCACAAAAAATAAATGATTACGCTTCACAAAATAGAGCGTTGCAAGATCAAGTACAAACGTTAAATACACGTGTTGCAAGTATGGAAACACAAATGAACCAACTGGTCCAGGCATTAACGCGACAAACGCAAGGACAAAATGGAGTGGCACAACCAGCTCAACAACAAGGCCAACAAGATCATAGTGATCGTGGTGCAGATGTAAAAGTCCCTTACAGCGTACAAGCAATTATTCCAGGACGTGCGTGGTTACGATCTGACAATGGTGAAACAGTCACTGTTGCAGAAGGAGATATGGTTAAAGATATAGGCCGTGTTACAAAAATAGATCCTTATGATGGTGTAGTGGAAATTAATACAGGAAGTAAAACTGTATCCTTGTCTTACGGCAATGGATCGTAAAGCGGAGCATGGAGCCAAAACTAAGCATGAAAAGTGAGGTATTTACCATGTTGCCAAAAAATAGAGTAAATAATTTTATTAAGCGAACGAGTCATTATCTCTTGGTTATTTTAATGATGATGTTTGCGGTTTCAGCTTATGCTGCTGCTCAATCCGGTAGTAGCGGCCCTACAAATGATCTTCTCAATTTGACCTCAGGTGCTAGCACTATCACTGCTGAAACTGTCTTGCAAAGAATTGCAACTCAAATTCCGCAACTTACAAGTCTGGTGACGGCTATAGCTTATGTGATGGGAATTTATTTTGTCGTGATGGGCGTGTTGAAATTACGCGAATATGGTGAATCGCGCACCATGATGTCTGGACAGCGTAGTTTACAAGGTCCTATGGTATCCATCATTATCGGTACATTACTTATTTATATTCCCACAACAGTTCAAGTGGGTATGGCGACATTCTGGACTAATCCAAATCCATATGGATATGACACCAGTTCTCAAGATCAGTGGGTACAATTCATTGATATTTGTTTCGTCATTGTTCAATTTGTCGGTGTAGTCGCTTTTATTAGAGGTTTAGTTATCTTAAGTGCCCTAGGCGGACAGAGCGGCGGACATCACAATGCATTTGCTAAAGGGATCACTCATATTATTGGCGGCATCTTCTGCATTAACATTTATCAAACGGTAAATGTGATTTTGGTTACATTAGGCCTCTCGCCGTATTAAACTAACTGACTGGCAGGATGAGTTAAAAAGTTTATTATTTAAAAGGAGACAAAGATGAAGAAAGTGATTTTGTGCTTGCTTGCGCTAACTTGTTTCACGGTGGGGACCGCAGCACTCGCTGCAATTTCAGGTATAGGTTCGGTAGCTGCTCAAGTAACAACTAACGTAGGTGCTATCGCAAAATTGGTAACAGCTGCTTCTTACGTTGCAGGTATGGCTTTTGCTGTTGGTGCTATTGTTAAATTTAAAGCTCACAAAGAAAACCCAACACAAATTCCAATTGGTACACCAATCGCACTTTTATTTGTTGGTGCAGCATTAATATTTATTCCGACAGTATTCAGTGTTTCTGGTAAGACTTTATTTGGAAGCAGTGGTAACGTTGGTACGGTTGCTGGCGTCACATCATTTGGTTATAAATAATCGGCACGCGCTCAAAGAGTTTGTATGCATGAACTTCAACTGGCAGTGAATTTAGCAGGCTGGCGAATTTTCGTTAGACGTAAAGAAGATAAAGCATTCCTGCCAGTGGCAAAGCGAATTTTTGAGCGTGACCTTTATACGTGTCAATATTGCGGATTTCAGGCCAAAGAATATCAAGAAATCGTAAACCTTGATGGCAATTATCAAAATAATAAATTAAGTAATATGGCTACTGCTTGCTGTTTTTGTACGCAATGTTTGTTTTTGCAATCAGTAGGATTAGATGAAATGGGCGGCGGCCAGTTGATTTATATGCCTGAATTAAGCCAAGCGGATTTAAATAGTTTTTGTCATGTACTTTTCTGCGCGATGGGTAACAACACAGGGTATCAAGATAGTGCGCAAACAATTTATCGCAGCTTAAAATTTCGTAGCCAACTTATAGAAAATAAATTTGGATCAGGAACCAGTAATCCAAGTGTAATGGGACAGCTTGTCATCGAATACCAAGAACGCCAACCTGATCGTCCTGTTGAAATTCTAAAAGAATTACGCTTATTACCATCACATGCCAAATTTAAAATTCAGCTTGATGCTTGGGCTGCTGCTGCATTAGAAGAATTAGGTTCGGAAGAAGCGGCAGCGAAAGAGCCAGAGTAGTATTTTTGTCGCCTCTGCATAGGTTATAACGTCATTGCCGTATAGGTTAGTGATTGGTTAATGAAATTCCGTTGCGCTCTGATAAATCCCCTCAACCAGTGTGGAATGATATGCGGCTAGTATGATTTAAATTAGGTTCTATTTTTTTTCTACATTGCATGATATTTAATGAGTGCGTAACATGAGTGAAATGATGAAAAAGTAAGGACAATGAATGCGAGGTCGAACATTTATAGATCCTTTACTAGACAGCATAGATTCAGTTCTAGCGTGGTTTAGTACGGAGCTAAAACAAACTGTAGAATCGTATTGCGATCTTGAAACGGCGGATGATACACATACTTTAGTTGCGCGCGATGGTTCACTTATTTCTGTGATACGCGTATTTGGTGTCACGCGATTAATTGGTCAAGAAGAATTTGATGCAATCCATCAAGGCTTGACGCAAAGCTTACAAGCAACAATGAAAAGAGAAGGACATGTTGTCCAAGTTTATTTTAGTTATGACAGAGAAGCAGTAAAACCTGAAATTGAAGATATCTTATCGCCTGCGCGTGCAACAGCAAAACGTTTAAAACTTGATCTTGATGATTTGTTTAGTGAGCGTGCTAACTATATTTCCAAATTTTGTGCGCATGAAGAATTATATTTTGTGCTTTGGACACGCCCTTACGCTTTAACTGGTGAGCAATTAAAACGCGCAAGCAAAGATAAGCTAAGCTTTATTCGCGAAAATAAAATTCCACCTTTTCAAAATGGTCAAAATCTCATTGCAGCAATTCCTGATTTGCGCGAATCTCACGCTTCTTTTGTGCGTTCAGTGGTAACTGATATGAATGCGCTCAATCTTTATAGTGCATTACTTGAAGTGCACGATTCTGTTTATGCGATGCGTTATTCTGCTGATCCAGATTTTACAGCGAAAGAATGGCGCGCTGTATTACCAGGCGATAAAATTCCAGTGCATGATGCACGCCCTGTTGCGGGTGAATTATCTGGATTGATGTATCCACCGCTTGCAAGGCAAGTATTTCCTCGCGATGCCACTATTCTTGATCTTAGAACTATTCGTGCTGGCGACCGAATTTATTCACCATTATTTATCGATCTTTTTCCGCAAGAATTAAAATCGTTTCTTATGCTGTTCTCGCGCACTTTGCCAACACGCGTGCCATGGCGTATCTCTTTTTTAATTGAAAGTGGCGGCCTAGATGCGTTGCGATTTAAATCTGTTATGGCTGCTATTTTAAGTTTTACTTCAGCACAAAATGCGTTAGTCCATGATTCGGTAAAGTTATTGCGCGACATTGAAACGAATACGGATGATGCTGTCGTTAGATTGCAAGTGAGTCTTGCAACATGGGCACCTGAAGGCAATATTCGCTTATTGAGAACACGTTCAGCAGAACTTGCAAAAGCAGTAGAAGGGTGGGGAACGGTTGAGGTATCTGAAGTGTCTGGCGATGTATTTGCAGGCGTTGCATCAAGTTTGCTTGGATTTAGTGGAAACAGTGTAGCAACACCATCCGTTGCGCCATTATCTGATGTGGTATACATGTTGCCATTTACGCGTCCTGCTTCTGCTTGGGAATATGGTGCATTACTGTTACGTTCACCAGATGGCAAGCCGTGGCCTTATCAACCTGGTTCTGCGCAGCAAACTACATGGATAGATTTGATGTATGCACGTCCTGGTTCA
>DAIEGU010000139.1 GCA_027356065.1 Gammaproteobacteria bacterium | reverse complement strand
CGCAGAGATTAATAACTTCAGATCCATCTTGTAAGGTGATAACGGCTTGTTGCGGTGAAGTAATAACTCGTTCACCTTTATATAATCCAGATTCTTTGAGTTGTTCTACTTCGTTAGCAAGATAGGCTAAAAATTGCTGCTTATTCATTGTTACTCCTTGTCAGCTGTCTCGGGGTCAGGCCTGACCCCGAACATATCAATATCCAGGAAAATCTTCTACGCGGATTTTGTCTTCATCAATGCCCATTTCAGCTAATGTTTCTTGCAATGCAGTAACCATCACTGGTGAGCCACAAACATAATAAATAGGTGAATTTAAATCACGAATATATTTATTCAGGATGGTATGATTGATATAACCTCGTTCACCGTTCCATGTTTCATCTGCATTATCCATGACGGCAATCATTTTGAAATGAGGGTTTTGTTGCTGCAATTGATTTAATTCATCGAGAAAAGCAGCGTCATTAATTTGATGGTTGCCATAGAAAAGTAAAATCGGTCGTGTTGATTGTTGTATGGATGCGTGGCGAACCATACTGTAAAAAGGTGTAATACCGATACCACCTGCAATTAACACGGCGGGTGTATTCGTGTCTTCATGCAAGATAAAATTTCCAGTAGGCCCTGCAAATTTGATTTCTTGACCAATCGGTAATGTGCTTAATGTTCGCTTGAAAGCAGAAGGCTGAATACAACGAATTGCAATGGCAATATGTGCATCATCGGGTGTTGAAAGTAGAGAAAATCGACGCGTAATGCCGCGATCATCTGTTTCTTTAGGATCAATTAAGGTGAAACCTGCGTATTGACCTGGCTTGAAGGTGAAGCCGTCAGGTTTTTCAAAGATAAAGACGAGTGTTCCGCGAGCAATTTCACGTTGTTCAATGAGTTTGAGTTTGTAAATAGGCATGACATTCCCAGGCTGTGTTATCAATATTGGATAACATGATATAGCAAAATTTTTTTTGCAAAGGAATGCTTATGAAAAAAATATTAAAAAGGACGATAGGAAAGGTATTCGCCAAGACCCATCTTTAGAGCGAAAGCATTTACAAGGTCTTTATTTTCTTGGGTATTTAATGAAGGGATACCCTTAAGAGTAAGAGCAATTTGATAGCAAGCTTGTGAAAGCTGTTCGTCTGCATTTTTGCCAGGAATAGTTCTGGCTTTAAGCAAATTGCGTGTAGCTGCAAGCTCCTTTTCGTCTTTTGAAGACGCATTGGAAGCTAATCGAAATGAATTAAATAACTTAATAAGTTCTAGTTTTAATTTGTCAGCTGGTCGAGCTTGTTTAAAGTTAGTCATTCGATTACTCTTTCTAAAAATTTTTTCTCGTTTTATCTTTCCGTTTATAACCGCATTCAGTATAACAATCAATTCTAAAGGGAAGCTTAAGTGAACCAAGAAAACCAACAAAATTTTATTAATAATAAAGCGAAGCTTAAATGGGCTTGCCGGCGAGGCATGCTAGAACTTGATGTTTTATTGGCCAATTTTTTGGAAAAAAGTTATTCGCAGTTGAGTGATGAAGAAAAACATCTATTTATCCGGCTATTAAACTGCAGTGATCCTGAAATTTTTGCCTGGTTAATGGGACATGAAACCCCTGTAGATCCAGACCTTTTAAAAATTACTCATATTATTCGCCGTCATGCTAGGTCAGCCATTTAACTTAAAGCCATCCTTACTATATATATGTATGGCGAGTCTCGTTTTGTCGTTCAGTTGTGTGATTGTCATCATTCTCCCTATTACAGTCTATTTTAAAATTCCCATAATGATAGCGTTGCTGTGGTATGGGAGCTGGATATTGTTCAGGTTCGGTTTTTTGAAGAGTACGCATTCCATTATCCAGATAAAACGACAACAGGATAATTCATGGCTTGTTCATACAACTATGGCAACCTATGTGGCGAATTTGCGCGGCGATAGCACAGTAACGCAGGTTGTATCTGTGTTGCGCTTTCAAATTCAAAACAATCGTTTTCCTCTGTCATGCCTTGTGTTTTGTGATTCCTTACCATACGATTGCCACCGCAAATTATTGGTAGTGTTGCGTAATTTGTAAGCTATTTACAAAACGTCGAGGATGGAAAAATGGATGAAATAACAAAAAGTAGAATCTATGATTATGTTCATACCACGCTAAGTATGGTTGAAGGTGATAGAGAAGCTATTTGGAATGCTGCAATTAAACTTTCTAAATTGAAACTTGAAGATGTCAGTGTTCGTAAGTTTAAAAGAATTGTATTACGTGATCTAAGAAAAAAATTGGGGCTTAAGAAAGCAATAAAATTATCAGCTGAAATAATACAAGAATTATTACCTTTAATTGATTGCGTGAGGGACCCTGGCCGCTATTTTCAAATTAATCGAAAAAAAATGCAAGAAGCACAAAAAGTCATTTTGGAAATAATTGGTTCTCGAGCGGCTAGTTTTAAAACATCACCACCAAAAGCATTGCCAGAGATAGATCTTAAAGAAATTGCTGCTAAACAACAAAATAAGATAAATGCTGTAAAAGAAAGGAAGCCAACTACGTCTTCTCATAATGTTGATAGGATTACTGATACTGAGCTTGACGAAGAAATGGCAAGAAATCTTCAACAAAGTTATGACTTAGAAAGTGATCAATATTTACCATATCAAATGTTCGAACGAATTTCTAACGCTAGGCGCGAAGTACTTAGTTTGATGGAAGGAGATATTTCTACAGAGCTTCTTGTGTTGAATTATCTTGAGGCAGAATATGAGGTTTCACAATTATCTATGCAGGCTTTGTTTTCTGTGGTTAATTTTATGCATAATTTGATGTTGACTGCTGCAAGCTTTATTCAAAATCATCCTTATGTTGAATATGCTTTCGTATCGTTGTCACTTGCAACAGAAGATTCTGCTCTTACAGGCGAAACATTAATGCTATTTAATACGCTGCGCGCTTATTCAGCGTTATTTTCAAATATAAGACCTCAAGTTTATCAGTATCAAGAAGACATGACGGATGATGTTGAGCATATAGTCACTAGCGAAAACGATGCTGTTACAAATAATTCTTTTTATGGTTCTCTTTCTGACGCTGTTCAGACTGTTTCAAATCAAGCTTATGCATTGTGGGAAAGCACAGTTGGTATATCGGTCGCAAATAACGTTTCATCTATGTGGCGGCGAACAACAGCACAAGCATCTAGACTGCTTCAATCAGATCCAGGAGAAGAAATTGCAAATCGCAGACGTAATGTGTAGATAA
>DAIEGU010000131.1 GCA_027356065.1 Gammaproteobacteria bacterium | reverse complement strand
AAAAAACGCGGGCCTTTGTTTCCCTATCTCGAACTCAGTATTGGTATCGCCTATCTCAATCACACCCATCTCGATAGCCGCAATCTTGGCATTCATTATGCATTTCAAGACAGAGCTGGCATTGGTGTATTTTTTGGGTCTTCGAAACAAATTTCGGTAGGCTTACATGCAGTACATTATTCAAACGCCCGTCTATCCAGTCATAATTCAGGCATTACTGTGCCGATAGAGCTCGATCTTGGGTACCGCTTTAATTAAACTACCCTGAATATTTTACAACGTTCAGGTTATCCAGCTGATAAAGTTGGGATCCAAAATTTTAAGAATTGGCTTGTTATGCGAAGAAAACGAATCCAAATTAAAAATCATCATCATGAAATCCAGCTGATTGCTAAGCGCACGATGTTAGCATTCGTTATCATTTGTATGCTCATTTCCGCATTAATTGCACGACTAGCTTATTTGCAAATATATAAAAATGACGTCTACAGCACATTATCTACAAAGAATTGGTTAGATTTAGTACCGGTTGAACCTACACGCGGTTTAATCTTTGACAGAAATGGCGTGATGCTGGCCGAGAACATTCCCGTATTCAGTTTGGACATTATTCCGGTCCAAGTGACTGATTTATCAAAAACATTAGCTCTATTAAATAAATTTGTTAGTTTAAGTGACGACGACATCACACAATTTAAGCGCCAATTAAAGCAACATCGGCGCTTTGATGAGATACCCCTAAAATTAAGACTCACAGAGCAAGAAGTCGCGCGGTTTACTGAAAATCAATATCGCTTCCCAGGTGTTGTGGTTAAAGCACGCTTGCTACGCAATTATCCCTATGGAGAAAGTTTTAGTCACGTCATTGGCCATGTTGGCCGCATTAACACTGAAGAATTAAATGATATCGATCAAGTCAATTACAGTGCAAGCCATTACATTGGCAAAATGGGAATAGAAAAATATTATGAAGAAGAATTGCATGGCAAAGTGGGTTATGAAGAAGTAGAAAATGATGCTAGCGGTAAACCCCTACGCGTTATAAAAGAAATTAAAGGAACGCCAGGCAAAAATATCTATCTTACTATTGATAGCGGGTTGCAATTTGCAGCTGAAAAAGCGCTGCAAGGACATCCAGGTGCAATCGTTGCAATCCAACCATCAACCGGCCAAGTACTCGCCATGGTCAGTCAGCCTGGTTATGATCCCAATATTTTTGTGTTAGGTATTAGTCAAAAAGATTATCAAGCCTTACAACAATCAGATGCAAAACCACTGTATGATCGCGCTTCTCGAGGGCTTTATCCACTCGCCTCAACAATTAAACCTTATCTTGCACTACAAGCGCTAAATACCGGATTTACCACGCCTGATTATGCAATTTATGACAATGGCACATTTCAATTACCAAACAGTTCGCATGTGTTTCATGATTGGCTCAAGCGCGGTCATGGTCGTGTCACCTTGCCACAAGCCATTACGCAATCTTGTGACGTCTATTTTTATCAACTAGCTGCAAAAATGGGTATACGCAACATGGATAATATACTCACGCAATTTGGCTACGGTGCATTGACTGGTATCGATCTTGATAATGAGTTACCAGGGAATGTTGCCTCCCCCGAATGGAAACGTAAAACACGAGGCGAGCGATGGTATACAGGCGACACCATCATCTCAAGCATTGGTCAAGGTGACATGCAAGCAACACCACTGCAATTAGCTTCAGCAGTTGCCACCTTAGCAAATCGCGGTGCACGTTTCATGCCGTATTTATTATTGGGTGAACAAATGCCAGGAAAGTCTTATTCCGCCCAGCAACCCATACCATTAGACCCGGTAGTAATGAATGATAAAAAATACTGGGACATTGTTATTAACGCAATGCGTGATGTTGTTGATTCACCACAAGGTACTGCTTCCCGTTATTTTGGCCGCGGTTACACTTACACCATTGCTGGAAAAACCGGGACCGGTGCGGTATCCAGACGACGTAATCCTAATGAAGAAGATAAACAAGAAAATATGCCGGAAAAATTACGTGATCATCATCTTTTTATTGCATTTGCACCAGCAGATAAACCCAAAATTGCTGTTGCTATTGTAACAGAACATAGCAATACCGCGATTGAAACCGCACGTATGCTTTTCGATTATTACCTAGGAAATAAACAAAATGTTACTGGACAGCCTGAAGCTAAAGCTAAAGCCCCAACATAACACGCACTATCGTTCAGCTTGGCAAGCGATTCATATTGATACAATGTTATTAGTATTTTTATTATTATTATGTGCGGCAGGATTGCTAGTCCTCTACAGTGCAAGCAGTCAAAACCCGCACGCTATTCAATTGCAACTTGTGCGCTTCTTAATCGGATTTAGCATTATGTTTGTGGTAGCACAAATTCCACCCACTTCATTACAACGTTATTCGCCTGTATTTTATTTATTTGCTTTAATATTACTTTTTGCAGTACTCGCAGCCGGTCATATTGGGAAAGGTGCGCAGCGATGGTTAAGCTTAGGTGTGATACGTTTTCAACCAACTGAATTAATGAAACTCGCCATTCCGTTACTGCTGGCCTGGTATTACCATAAAATTCATTTACCAATTACTTTTCGATCAGTATTAGTAGCACTGCCAATTATCCTTGTTCCAGCTGTTTTAACAGCAAAACAACCTGATCTTAGTACTGCTAGCTTGCTTCTTATTGCTGGCTGCAGCGTTTTATTCCTCGCCGGGTTAAATATGAGAATTATTTTCGCATTACTTAGCCTTGTCGCAATTTGCATTCCGTTTACTTGGTATTTTTTACATGACTATCAACGCCAACGCGTACTCACATTTTTAAATCCAGAACATGATCCACTAGGTAATGGCTATCACATTATTCAATCAAAAATTGCGATAGGATCAGGTGGGTTATTTGGTAAAGGTTGGTTAAATGGAACGCAATCAAACTTGCATTTTTTACCTGAGCACTCCACTGACTTCATCTTTGCTGTTTGTGGAGAAGAATTTGGTTTTGTAGGTAGCACGATTTTGATTATCTTATATATGTTAGTTGTAATGCGTGGCTTATATATAGCAATCCATGCACAAGATACTTTTTCTCGCTTGCTAGCTGGCAGTATTGCTATTACTTTTTTTGTATCATTTTTTATTAATATGGGAATGGTGACAGGTTTACTACCTGTTATGGGAATACCTTTACCACTTGTTAGTTATGGTGGATCGTCAGTAGTGACGATGATGACAAGTTTCGGTATCCTGATGTCTATACAAACGCACAGAAAATTAGTGACCACATAAGGACAAAAGTAATGCTACGCTTACTTAAAAAAATTACGATTACTTTCTTTTTTACATTATTCTTGTCTCTTATTAGTCCGCTAATTTATGCAGACGTGAATTTTGCTGAACGACCTGATGTACAACTTTTTATTGATCAGATGGTAAAAAAGCACGGGTTTAAAAAACAACAACTCGTCACTCTCTTCAGTGCGGTCAAAATTCGTCCGCAAGTCATGCGCCACATTAATAAACCGCTAGAAAAAGAGCCATGGCATACTTATCAAATGCTATTTGTCAGCGAATGGCGCATAGAACATGGCGTAGAATTTTGGAACAAGTATCAAACAGCATTGCGTGAAGCAGAAAGAATTTATGGCGTACCTGCTAGCATTATCGTAGCAACCATTGGAATCGAAACTAAATATGGACAAAAAATTGGTGAATACCGTGTTATCGACTCACTTTCCAATATCGCTTTCAGTAATACAAAACGCGCCAATTTTTTCCGCCAAGAATTAGTGCAATTTTTACTTTTGACTCGTGATGAAGGTCTTGATCCACTCAAAGTCATGGGATCTTATGCCGGCGCTATTGGTCAACCGCAATTTATGCCCAGCAGTTATCGCAATTACGCGGTGAATTTTTCTCGCAGCGGTAAAACAGATTTAATGAATAATGAAATTGATGTGATTGGAAGCATCGCAAATTATTATCAAAAACATGGCTGGATACAAAACGCGCCTGTTGCAGTACAAGCTCTCATCATTGGTGATCGTTATAATTATCTCCTGCGTAAAGATCAAATTAACGAGCCGCTGACCATCTCTGAATTAACCAAATATGGTGTGGTACCAAAGCACAAAATTGATCAAGACGATCTAAAAGTAAAAGTAATAGAATTGCAAAATCATTACGAAAAAGAATATTGGTTAGGCTTCAGAAATTTTGATGTGATTAAGCGATACAATTCCAGTGATTTATATGCCATGGCTGTTTATCAATTAAGTAGCTATATTACCTCATTAAGAAACCGTTTAAATAATGGATAACAACATAAGTATGATTTATTTATTTCGCCGCTTTCATATTTTCACTATTTTATTATTCGTGTTAGCTCTAACAAGCTGTTCACATGTAAGACGTCAAGACGGGCCACCTAATTTTTATGTAGATGAAACCAAAATTCCTAATGCTAAACCCAAAGTTGAGCCTCTAGCTAAATACGGCAATATGTCTGTATATCGCGTGTTTGGGAAAAAGTATTACACTTTAAAATCCAGCCGAAATTATGAGCAAGTCGGTATAGCTTCTTGGTATGGCACGAAATTTCACTCACAACGCACCTCAAGCGGTGAACGTTACAATATGTTAGCCATGACCGCCGCTCATAAAACATTACCGCTTCCTACTTATGTTGAAGTCACCAATCTCAAAAACCATCGACAAATCATTGTTAAAGTAAATGATCGCGGACCATTTGAAGGTAATCGATTAATTGATTTATCTTATGTTGCTGCAAAAAAATTAGGCATGCTTGGTCATGGAACAACTGTAGTTAAAATAAAAGCGATTGATCCAAAAACCTATGGGCACGAAAATCTTTACGTTCAAAAAACGAGGCGTGCATTCCAATCTGGATACGCACAAAATACAGCTATATCCAAACCAGCCGTTTATTTGCAAGTAGGCGCTTTTCGCAACAAAGCCTATGCTCAAAAATTACAACAACGTTTAACAGCCTTACTTGAAACACCGGTCAAGATTGCGCGGCCTCAAGCGAACAGTAAATTGTACCGCGTACAAGTAGGCCCCATTCATGATGTGGCAACTGCGAAAAAAATCTCGCAGCAATTGCAAGGATTAGGAATTAAATCTAATAAAACTTAATCGCTCAAAGGAATTATGATTCATTTAGCCATTGCGATATTCGGTATCCTCGTTACTATTTTTTTTGTAATCGGCACGCATGAAGCCGCACATTTTATGGCTGCTCGTTTATTTGGTGTCAAAGTACTTAAATTTTCGATTGGCTTTGGTAAGACACTATTTCGCTTTCGCGATAAACATCACACTGAATATGTTTTTGCGCTTATTCCACTCGGTGGTTATGTTCAAATGTTAGATGAAAACGAAGGCAAGGTCCCGAAAAATCAATTACATTTAGCTTATAATCGCCAGCCATTTTATAAGAAATTTTTGATCGTGCTTGCAGGACCTGCGATGAATATATTTTGCGCGCTGGTTTTATATTGGCTGGTCTTTACTATCGGATTTACCACCATCAAACCTATTATAGGTGAAGTTGCTCCACGCTCAATTGCTGCAGAAGCAGATTTGAAACCCAATCAAGAAATTACGCATGTAGATGGAAAAGCAACACTTACCTGGACTAGCATTTTGTTTAGACTAATAGCACACGCGGGTAATAATGATAAATTAGTTATTGAAGTTAAAAATCCAGGCAATACTCAATCTGAAACTCGTGTATTAGATTTAAGTAATTGGCATTTAGATGAATTAAAACCTGATCCACTAAAAGCATTAGGTATAGAACCATTTCTTCCTCATGTTCCTTTAGTTGTCGATACCATACAAAAAAAATCGCCCGCTTCATTAAGCAAGCTACAACTAGGTGATGAAATTCTTGCGATAAATAAAAAATCTATCAAAGATTGGGATGAATTAATTCTCATTATTTACAACAACCCTGACAAAACACTTTTCTTTACTATCAAACGCGATCATAAAACATTAAACATTCCGGTTACTACCGGTTATGAACGTACGCTTACTTTCAAAAAATATGGTTATTTAGGCATTGCGCCAACATTTGAATGGCCAAAAGAAATGTTACACAAAATACAATATGGGCCATTAGCCGCTATACCACACGCATGGAGACAAGTAATCGATTTAACTTATTTAAATCTGTTGCTCTTTGGTAAAGTCATTACTGGCAAAATTTCGCTGCAAAGTTTGGGCGGCCCTGTCAGTATTTTTGAAAATGCTAGTGAAGCATTAAATTACGGTGCTCTTGCTTTCATCAGTTTCCTTGCGTTTTTGAGCATATCAATCGGTGTGATTAATTTACTACCTATTCCCGGCTTAGATGGCGGGCATTTATTTATTCAAATAATAGAATTTATTATGCGCCGCCCCGTACCTGAAAAATTTATTCTATTACTTTATCGCTTGGGTTTAATCTTACTTGTACTTGTGCTTATTCAAGCGTTGGCAAATGATATTTTGCGGATGTTTTGATGTGGAAGTATCCAGCATCATTTGTTGTATGAGCTAGAATAATTCATTGATGGAAAATCCTCCCTGGCCCTCCTTTTGCAGGCATTGTTGCATAATTCAAATGTGTCATCCTGAACAGGCGTTTT
>DAIEGU010000127.1 GCA_027356065.1 Gammaproteobacteria bacterium | reverse complement strand
GTATGGAGAGTGAGCAAAAGGATAGCTGTGTCCAATTCCCATTTGAGATTCAAAGGGGAAAACAACAGGTATACCTTTTGCATTCCATGAAACGTGATCGCTGCAAGGACCACTGCAAGCAGTGTATTTTATAGGTTGTTTGACATATTCATTGATTAAGTTAGCAAGATAAGCAGTTAAGTCAGCATTAACATCACTGTTTACTAACCAAATAGTGGGATCGTTTTGATCTGAATAACCCACCTGATCTAATTGCATGGCTGCTTTAATAGCAACATTATTTTTTTGAAAATAGGTGACTACATTTTTTGAACCAACCATACCGATTTCTTCGGCAGCATACCAAATTAAATAGATTGGATTTTTAAACTTCATATGACTATTTATAAGCGCGTGTGCCACTTCTAAAATAACAGCAGATCCCGAACCATCATCATTAGCGCCAGGTTTATCATCTGAAAACATATCTATACATAGTTTATTCATTCGTGGATCTTCAATCTCTTTACACATTGCTTTACTAGTATCTAAATCATATTTTCTATAAGTGTCAAAGTGTGCTCCAATAACAATACCAGGTTCATTAGTGTCACCTATTTTGATTATCACAGAAGGTTGTTTGATAGGATTGCCATTATCGTCAGTTCCTTTTGTTTCTAATTCAAACGTAGTGATGTCCTTACGCCCACTTGTTTTTGCTATATCATCAACTTGTAATTTAAGCCAATTTGCTGCATCAACTCCATATTTTGTATCGTATGAGCGATCAACAAAACCAGTTAATGCACTTAGAAATTTCCAAATGGATTGCGAATTAATTTCACTTATTAGTTGATGCACTTCTTTTTGATATTGAATTTTGTATACATAATTTTTTGTAATAGTGTTGGATGGGGTTTCTGGATAAGCGATCAACGAACAAGATAAAAATGTAATTAGCATTAAAGTTTTTGTTATATTGGTTAGCATTATTTTTCCGAAGTTATTTTTATATAAACTAAGTAATTTATTGTTATCAACCTGGAATTTTGCCTCTTTTCAGTTGTCATCCCGCGCTAAAAACTGCGCGCGATGACAAGCCTGTCAACGAATTACTTAAACTACACAAGAATAACAAAATCAAAAACATCAAACTGCTTCAGCTTCACTCGCTAACGGTAGGGCAGTTTCATGCAAGACAGATTCAGCAGTGACACCTTGTATTTCTGCACGTTCAATTTGAATGAAACGTTGCGTGATTTTTTTCGACGAGATATGAATTTGGTCCACATCGCTGTGCGCTTGCGCTATACGTTTTGCAAGATTATCCATACGCATTTGGAATCGTTCAAAATCTTCAGCGAGCACGCGCAAATGTTTTTGTATTTCGTGAACTTGTTGTCGCGTTGCTGCATCTTTTAATACGGCACGTGCAGTTGTCAAAATCGCCATCATGGTTGTTGGGGATACTAACCAAACTTTTGCATTTTGTGCAAATTGAACAAGGTCCACGTGATGTGCATGAATCTCAGCAAATATAGCTTCAGCAGGAATAAACATCACTGCGCCATCAGTTGTTTCACCTGGGATGATGTATTTTTCAGCAATATCTTGAATGTGTTTGCGTATGTCTAACTTAAATTGACGCTGTATTTGCTGCTTATCAGCATCAGATGTGCTTGCATCCATTAATAATTGATAGGTTTCTAATGGGAATTTTGCATCTATTGCAATATTACCTGTGGGTTCGGGAAGAAAAAGCATGCAGTCAGGGCGTTTGTTATTACTCAATAGATGCTGAAAACTGAAATGCTGCTCAGGAATCATATTATAAATTAATGCAGATAATTGCACTTCACCAAATGCACCGCGTGAACGTTTGTCATTCAATATTTCTTGTAGGCTGACAACACTAGTTGATAATTCAGTAATTTTCTTTTGCGCAGCATCAATTAATGCCAGGCGTTTAATAACATCACCAAATGTTTCGTTGGTTTTTTCAAAACCTTCAGCTAGTCGTTTTTCAACGTGATGATTGATTTCTTTTAATTTTGTTTCAGTCGTTTGTGTCAATTGATCAACGCGTTTACCTAATTCTGTAGCATAATCCGTGAGCGCTTCTTTTACTTGTTGACGATTTTCTTGCACGCCTTTTTGCAAGGTGTCTTGCAAGATTTTCAATGTGTCCATTTGTCTTTCATCAAAACGGGCGCGATGATTGGCAAAAGCTTGTTGCAGCTGTTCCTTTAATTCACTAGCTTGTTGATTTTGTTCTAAACGAAAATGGCTAAATTTATCTACTAACTGTGAATAATCTTTTTTAGCGCCACTATCAATTAGCACTTGTTTAATAAGATGTAACAAAGCAATAAATAATGTTCCTGCACTGAGGCCAATTAAGATATAAATAAACGACGTCATTATAATGGTTCCTTACACAATAGCTGTGTAACGCGATACGGGTTGAAGTTTCTTGATTAGCTTGTGCTGTTGCATAAAGCGGGCAAATTTCTCCCAATCTTCTGCCTCCACATTGCCTGGATCTTCAGCAAAGTAAGGCATAGTAGCAAACCAAGCTTGATGATTCACCTGATTATTTGATTCCGGATATTGTTTAATAAATGCCTTCCATGTTTCTTGCGGATGTTTATCAAGATAAGCAACGGCATTTTTTAGCGCAGTCATGAATCGAGGGTAACGTTTATCATGAATATTTTTAATATTCGCAATAAAAATAAGTTCGCTATAATTCGGAATACCATTTTCTTCAGGTAAAAATACATTTACTTTTTGGCCACTAAATTCGAGTTGCGCAACTTCAAAATTACGCATCATGCCAGTGACGGCCGTTATTTGCTTAGACATTAATGATTGCGTTAAATTGTAATGAACGTTTACCAATTCTATGTCGTTTTCACTTAAACCTTGTTTAGTCAGCATGGCTTTTAGCATGATGTCAGTGAGTCCGCCGCCGGTGCCAATTCGTTTACCTTTCAAATCCGCCAGTGTTTTAATGCCGCTATCTTTCAGCGTCACCAAGCAATTGAGTGGTTTATCAATCAGTGTTCCTATGCTGATGAGTGGTAAACCTTGATCAACATATTGCAAGAACTCCGGTTCATAGCTAATTCCTAGATCTGCTTTATTAGCGGCCACTAATTTGGGTGGATCAGTAGGGTCTGCAGGACCAATTAATTCAACTTCTAAACCTTGTTCGCGAAAAAATCCTTGTTCTTTTGCGACAATAAGCGGGGCATGATCTGGATTTGGAAACCAATCAAGTATGACGGTTAGCTTTTCAAGTTTCTTTTCAGCTGCAAAAGCAGAGATAGTAAATAAAAATAGAAATAGTAAAGTGAATAGTCGTTTCATGTTGTTTTCCTTACCACCAAATAAATACACGCAAAATTTTGTCTACACTAAAATAAAGTAAGAGGGCGAGCAAGATAATTACAATGAGTGAAGCAAACATCATATCAATTTGCATGCGTGCATTCGCATTTAACATAAGATAGCCAAGGCCATGGCTTGCGCCTATCCATTCCCCAATGATTGCACCAATAGGTGCGATGACAGCGGCAATTCGTATGCCTGATGCAAGGCTGGGTAAAGCAGCTGGAATACGAATATACCAAAATAGTCGCCATTTTTTTGCGTTCATTATTTTTGCCAAATGTATCCAGCCTGGATTAACTGTTGTTAATCCATCGTAAAAAGCGCTGGTGATAGGAAAGAAAATCATCAGAATAGTGACTATAATTTTGGAAGTGATGCCATAACCAAACCACAAAATTAAAAGTGGCGCGATGGCAAACGTTGGAATAGCTTGGCTGATAATAAGAATTGGTAAAAACCAATGTTTGAGCGGACGAAAAAAAACTATCATTAATGCAGCCGAACAACCAAACAAGATACCCAGAATGAACCCTAGCAATGTTTCTATAATGGTAGGGATGGCTTGGACCAAAATAACATTGAATTGACTTACAAAAGCAGCTGCAACTTGTTCGGGTGCGGGCAATAAATAAAATGGGACACCCAGCGTAACAATACCTTGCCACACAAGCATTAAAATTAAAAAAATAATAGAAATACGAAGAGTGAGGTACATCATGTTCTCATTTCTGTTAATTCATGAAAAAGCAAACTTTGTAGTTTGAGTACGAGCGGGTCGGTCAAATCACGCGGCGCAGAAGAAGATAAGGAGGCAACTAAATTTAAACCGGTAGATTGCATGATATAAATGTCGTGCGCAAGACGTAATGCTTCGATGGGATCATGAGTAATAAAAAGTACAGTTTTGTCATGCAGCAATTCTGTCGCCAATTTTTGTAATTTGAATCGTGTTATCGCATCGATAGCTGAAAATGGTTCATCCATTAGTACAATCGGTTTTTCATCAACCAATGTTCTCACCAATGCAACTCGTTGTCGCATCCCGCCTGATAATTGATGTGGAAACAAATGCATTGCATCGCCTAGTCCAACTTCTTGCAGTAATATTTTTGCTTTATCTATTTGTGCACGAGATTGCGAAGAATGATTTAATTTGACAGAAAGGGTAGCGTTACTTAATACATTGAGCCACGGCAGCAGCAAATCGGTTTGTGCCATATAAGCAATTTGTTGTCTGACGGGAATAGGGTTATTGGCATAAATGCGGCCAGTTATCTTTTCTTTTGAACTTTGAATGCCAGCAAGTAAGCGCAAAAGTGAGCTTTTGCCAACGCCGCTTTGACCTAATAAACCTATCCACCTTCCAGCAGGCAAACTTAGATTTAAGTTGTTGAAAATATTTTCATTGCCGTATGAAAGAGAAAGGTTCTCTATATATATAGTAAGTGGATTCACTTCTTCCTCCGCCAGTTCAACCTGGATCAGGTTCAAAGGGTCATCCAAACGATTATGGAATTCTCAGCCTACGGGCCCCCCTGAGTGAGGATGAAACTATAGGTGGAAATGGGAGGGAAGGCAATATTATTGATTGTAGATATTAGCTCATGCGTTGATGTAAATTCGGATGTAAATCCGCTCGCCCTGATAAATCTTCGTTCGCCCTGAGGCTGATAGCGCCCCTCTAAACTCCGCGTCGTCTTTGTTAGGTCAAGTAATAGTTAACAACATTGTCCATGAGCGCCCCCTCTCCGCCCACTGTCTTTAATTAGTCAATAACGGTCGCAGCGGAGAGGGCCGGGGTGAGGCCAATCACTATCTTTCAGCACATCCTGAATACCTTCACCATATTTTCAGTTTTTGTAAATACCTAAATGACGTTCTGCATCAGTAGGTACTTTGCGCAACTCACGTGCTCTATACATTAATATTTTATTTCATAATTATCCTC
>DAIEGU010000125.1 GCA_027356065.1 Gammaproteobacteria bacterium | reverse complement strand
TAAACTCCACGTACTTTTCTCCGTTGTCATCTCGCGCTAAAACTGCGCGGGATGACAACGGAGAAAAGTACGTGGAGTTTATGAGGGGCGCTACAGCCTCAGGGCGAACGGGTTTAATTTAAAAGGCGAACGGTTTTACTTCATCACCGAATTACCTAACCTAATACATCACATAACAACAAATTGAAAACCATATATGAATATTCAATGCATTAATTATTGCCATTGCGTTGACACTTTATTATACTGCCGCCTCACGAAAGGACAGGGCATGCAACTGAAATGTCAGCTACTCCACTCCGAAAACTGGTGCAACACGAAGCATATTATATTGTTGCCTTGCAGCTTTTAGGTGTAGTTGTCTTAGCAGTACTCGCATTACTCATTACAGGGAAAACAAGCAGCCTCTCGGTTTTAATGGGCGGCATGGCATATGGTTTACCTAATCTTGCGTTTGTGTGGCGTGTCTTTAGATATAGTGGTGCACGGCAAATGACGCAGTTTATGGCCGCATTTTTTATTGGTGAGATGATCAAACTATTTTTAAGCGCCATCTTATTTATAGTTATTGTGAAGTGCTTACCAGTTAGTTTATTATCCGTGCTCATTGGATTTGTCGGAGCGATCGTATCGTTCTGGGTTGTCTGTATGTGGCATTTTTCTAGGCAAAATAGATTGCAACAAGGAGTGACTGGCTGATGATGAGTGAGGTCGTTGGAATAACACCCGGTCAATATATACAACACCATCTTGAGCATTTAACGCTCAACTTGAAGACATTTTCTATTGGCGAAGGTGGCGGCTTTTGGACGCTTAACCTTGATACGCTTATTGTTTCTGTTCTACTTGGCGTGATTATTTTTGGCGGATTACGTCTCGTTGCAACCCGCTTAAAAGAAATTCCAGGTAAATTACAAAACGTCGTCGAAATCATATTCGAATTTGTTAATAACGCCGTTCACGATGTGTTCCACCATAAAACAACGTTCATTCCATCACTCGCATTGACCATTTTCCTTTGGGTATTTTTCATGAATGCCATGGATTTATTGCCCGTTGATTTCTTACCACGCATTCTGGGTATCTTTGGTGTGCCTTACTTTAAAAGTGTGCCGACCGCCGACCCAAATGCTACTTTCGCTATGTCGTTGACCGTTTTCGTACTTATTATTGCTTTCAACTTACGCGCCAAGAAACATCGCTTGTTGAAAGAAATGCTGACATTCCCATTTGGCCCTTATTTGTTCCCAGTTAATTTTGCATTTCGTGTAGTTGAAGAATGCGTAAAACCGCTTTCTCTCGCGTTACGACTATTCGGCAATATGTTTGCTGGTGAATTGATCTTTATTCTTATCGCCATTATGCCTTGGTATGTGCAATGGCCGCCGGGCGCAATATGGGCAATATTCCATATTTTAGTTATTACGTTGCAAGCATTCTTGTTCATGATGTTGACGATAATTTATCTCAGCATGGCACATGATGCTCACTAATATTTTGTCATGCCAGCCGCACGTTCTTTGTGCGAGGTGGCATCCAGAAAAATAGATTTATTTTAGTTATCTTTATCATTGTTAGGAGGCTCCATGGAAATCGTAAGTGTTGCAAGTCAAATACAAGGTTTTAGCGTATTAGCTGCAGGATTACTTATTAGCGTTGCAGCATTAGGCACAGGCATAGGATTCGGCTTGTTAGGTGGTAAATTTTTGGAAGGTGTTGCTCGCCAACCAGAATTAGGCCCTATGCTCATGATGCGTATGTTTATTATGGCAGGTCTTGTTGATGCGTTCGCGGCTATCTCCATCGTGATGGGTTTATTGTTGTTCTTCAACAATCCATTCTTAGCTTCTGTTTTAAGTGCAGCAAAAACAGCGACTGTTGGTTAAGCCTGAGGAAAAACAATGGATATTAATGCCACAATAATCGGCCAATTTCTGACGTTTGCCATTCTGGTGTGGTTTACCATGAAGTATGTGTGGCCACCCGTCATTAAGACGTTGCATGATCGCGAGAAAAAGATTGCTGCAGGGTTAGATGCTGCAGAGCGTAGCAAGCGTGAACTTGAAATGGCAGAGCATAAGGCAATGTCCATTATTCGCGAAGCAAAGCAACAGGCAACACAGATTATCGAGCAAGCCAATTTACATTCCTCTCAACTTGTAGAAGAAGCAAAAACTCAAGCGAGACAGGAAGGCCAACGCATCGTTGAAATGGCACAAGGTGATATTGATAGAGAAGTAGCACAAGCAAAAGAGGCGTTAAAAACTCAATTAGCTAAGCTTGCTATCACCGGCGCAGAAAAAATTATTCAGCGTAATCTCGATGTATCGGCACATAACGATTTGTTAACCCAATTAGCAGCTGAGATTTAATCATGGCAAATTTCGCTAGCATTGCAAGACCGTATGCTCTTGCCGCATTTGAATATGCGCGCGAAAAAAATCAATTGTCTGCGTGGAAGGCATTTCTAACATCCGCTGCTGATACAGCACGTGATAAAACCATGGAAAGATTGCTTGCGGACCCAGAAATACCCTCTGCAAAGCTTTATGATTTATTCCATGATGTTTTGGCACCATTGCTAAATGATGAGCAAAAAAACTTTTTACATTTGCTCGCTAGCAATAAACGCTTGATGGTATTGCCGGAAATAAGAGATCAATTTGATGACTATTATGCAGCACTAGAAAAAATGAGTGCGGTGCGTGTCATTACTGCAATTGATATTGAAGACAGTTTCCGACAAACGTTATCCCAAGCACTGACGCGACGAATTGAGCGAGAAGTAACACTTCAATGTGAAGTGGATCCCTCTATTTTAGGCGGCGCCATTATTCATATTGGCGATAAAGTCATAGATGGATCCGTTCGCGGAAAATTAACTCGCTTACTTGAATTTTCTTTAAGGTAACCATTATGCAAGTCAAGCAACTTAGCCCAACAGAAATTAGTGATCTCATTAAACAACGTATAGAAACTTTTAATTTACGTCCTGAAATTCGTACTGAAGGTACGATTGTCAGCGTAAAAGACGGTATTGTTCGTCTTTATGGCCTTGATGATGTCATGCAAGGTGAAATGATCGAATTGCCTGATCATACTTATGGACTCGCACTTAATCTCGAACGTGATTCCGTTGGTGTGGTGGTGTTAGGTCGTACAGAACATTTATCTGAAGGTCAAACGGCCAAATGTACTGGCCGCATTTTGGAAGTACCTGTTGGCGAAGCGTTGCTTGGCCGCGTCGTTGATGCATTAGGAAATCCAATTGATGCTAAAGGCCCAATTAAAGCTGAAGTAACTTCGCCGATTGAAAAGGTTGCACCGGGTGTTGTTTTCCGTCAGCCAGTTTCTCAACCTATGCAAACAGGTTTGAAAGCCATTGACGCCATGGTTCCAATTGGTCGTGGACAACGTGAATTAATTATCGGGGATCGTCAAACAGGTAAAACGGCCATTGCGGTTGACGCTATCATCAATCAACGCCACACCGGTGTGAAATGTATTTACGTTGCTATTGGTCAAAAAGCATCGTCGATTGCAGCCGTTGTTCGTAAACTTGAAGAACATGATGCGTTGAAACATACGATTATTGTCGCTGCAACTGCATCTGATCCTGCTTCTATGCAATATATCGCTGCTTATGCAGGTTGTGCGATGGGTGAATACTTCCGTGACAAAGGTGAAGATGCACTCATTATTTACGATGATTTAACCAAACACGCATGGGCTTATCGTCAAATTTCCTTGTTACTTCGCCGCCCACCAGGTCGCGAAGCTTATCCTGGCGATATCTTCTATTTACATTCACGTTTGCTCGAACGCGCTGCACGCGTCAATCCTGAATGGGTAGAAAAAATGACGAATGGTAAAGTCAAAGGTAAGACAGGTTCTTTAACAGCGTTACCTGTTATTGAAACACAAGCAGGTGATGTATCTGCATTCGTACCCACCAACGTTATTTCCATCACCGACGGACAAATCTTTTTGGAAACCGATTTGTTTAACTCAGGTATTCGTCCTGCTATTAACGCAGGTTTATCTGTATCGCGTGTGGGTGGTGCGGCACAAACCAAGATCATGAAAAAACTTGCTGGTGGTATTCGTATCGGCCAAGCACAATATCGTGAATTAGCAGCATTCTCTCAATTCTTATCCGATCTTGATGAAGCAACGCGTAAACAGTTGGAACGTGGTCAGCGCATCACTGAAGTCATGAAGCAGAAACAATACATTCCTTTATCTGTAGCAGAACAAGCAACTATTTTGTTTGCTGTTGATCAAGGTTATTTAGATGATGTACCAGTCAATCGCATTGCTATGTTTGAACAAGAACTCAATAGTTATTTGCATGCAAACTATAGTGAATTTGTTGAGCGCCTTAACAAAACGGGTGATTACAATGATGAAATCGTACAAACACTACGAACGATTCTGGAATCATTCAAAGCCAACCAATCTTGGGATTAATTAAAGGTCGAGGACAAGCATGGCTATTGCTAAAGAGATTCGCCTAAAAATCCAAAGCGTTAAAAACACGCAAAAGATTACCAAGGCGATGGAAATGGTAGCAGCAAGTAAGATGCGTAAAACACAAGATCGCATGCTTCGTGCTATCCCTTATGCGAAGAAAATTCAGGATGTCATTAGTCATGTTGCACGTAGCCATGCTGAATTTACTCATCCTTTTATGAAAACACGCGAAATCAAGCGCGTTGGTTACATTATCGTAAGTACGGATCGTGGTCTTTGCGGTGGTTTAAACAGTAATTTATTGAAAGCAACGCTCAAATCTATCAAACAAAATCTTGATGCGGGAATTAATGTTGAACTTTGTTTGATAGGTAGCAAAGCGATGGCATTTTTCAAACGCATGGGCGGTAACGTTGTTGCAACTGCGAATAATCTAGGCGATGCACCTACTATCACTAATTTAATTGGTGTCATCAAAGTGATGTTAGATGCGTATCTTGAAGAACGTATTGATGCTTTATATTTATGTTCGAATGAATTTATCAGCACCATGCGTCAAGAACCACGCATTCAGCAAGTGCTGCCATTGATCGCATCTGAAGATACAGAATTGAAACATCACTGGGATTATATTTACGAACCTGATAATGCGCATGAGTTACTAGGTAAATTATTAGAACGTTATGCTGAGTCACAAATTTATCGTGCAGTCATTGAAAACATTGCAAGTGAGCAAGCTGCTCGAATGCTCGCAATGCGCAGTGCAACAGACAATGCATCAGAATTAATCGGGAATTTACAATTAGCTTATAACAAAGCCCGTCAAGCAGCGATTACACGTGAATTGTCAGAAATTGTTGCAGGTGCATCGGTAATTTAGATTAGACGTGTCACGTCAGTGAATGTGTCATGCCAGCGAAGGCTGGCATCCAGACATTATAAAAAAACTGGATGCCAGCCTTCGCTGGCATGACAAAGACTTATTAACAACGGAAAGATTTAGATAGATTGAGGTAAAGCAAATGGCGCAAATGAAAAAAGGTAAAATCGTTGAAATTATTGGAGCGGTTGTTGACGTCGAATTTCCTCACCACGATGTTCCTAGAATTTATGATGCATTAACAGTCGATGAAAAAAACCTCGTCCTTGAAGTTCAACAACAGTTAGGCGACGGTATCGTACGTACGATTGCAATGGGAACAACAGATGGCTTGCGTCGCAGCCTTTCAGTTACCAATACCGGTAAACCCATCATGGTACCTGTTGGTCAAGCAACATTAGGCCGCATCATGAATGTGTTGGGCGAACCTATTGACGAACAAGGCCCTGTGAAAACAGATAAATTCGCTGCAATTCATCGTCCCGCACCTACATTTGCAGAACAAGCACCTTCACAAGAATTATTAGAAACCGGTATCAAAGTAATCGACTTGATTTGTCCCTTTGCAAAAGGTGGTAAAGTCGGTCTGTTTGGTGGTGCTGGTGTAGGTAAGACTGTTAACATGATGGAGCTTATCAATAACATTGCAAAAGAACATGCCGGGTTGTCCGTGTTTACGGGTGTGGGCGAACGTACTCGTGAAGGTAATGACTTCTATTTAGAAATGAAAGAATCACAAGTATTGGACAAAGTTGCTCTGGTGTATGGTCAGATGAATGAACCACCAGGCAATCGTTTACGCGTTGCATTAACTGGTTTAACCATTGCTGAAAGTTTCCGTGATGAAGGTAAAGATGTATTGCTCTTCGTTGATAACATCTTCCGTTACACGCTCTCCGGTGTTGAAGTATCAGCGTTGCTTGGTCGTATTCCTTCCGCAGTAGGTTATCAACCGACATTGGCTGAAGAAATGGGTGTATTACAAGAACGTATTACTTCTACCAAAACAGGTTCTATTACCTCGGTACAA
>DAIEGU010000112.1 GCA_027356065.1 Gammaproteobacteria bacterium | reverse complement strand
TTAGGTGGCTGGAAAGGATATACTTCTGAAAGTCCGCCAGGCCCAATTACCTTATCGCGAGGATTTAAGCAATTTCAAATCATCTATGAGGGATTGTCCCTCATAGATGTGTGCATAGACTAGCAAGGGGGGAGGGAATGTGCTAACAGTCATCATTAGTACGTCCCCTCCCCCCTTGTGGGGGCGACAAACCTATATCACTTTCTAGCTTTCCTATCTAATTCACGAAAATAAGCCAACCGTTCAGCAATTTTTATTTCAAGACCTCTAGCAGTAGGGTGATAATATCTTTTGTTTGATAATTCATCGGGAAAGTAATGCTCGCCAGCAGCATACGCTTCGGGCTCATCATGAGCATATCGGTATGTTTTTCCATAGCCTAATTCTTTCATTAATCGAGTTGGTGAATTGCGCAAATGCAATGGGACATCTAATGAGCCATGTTTTTTTGCATCTTCCATTGCCGCATTAAACGCCATGTAAATTGCATTGCTTTTCGGTGCACATGCCAAATAAACGATGGCTTCTGCTATGGCCAATTCACCTTCAGGTGAACCTAAACGCTCATACACAGCGCAGGCATTCAAAGTAAGTTCAAGCGCACGTGGATCAGCCATACCAATATCTTCACTCGCCATGCGAACAGCACGCCGTGCAATATAAAGTGGATCGCAACCACCATCTAACATGCGACACAACCAATACAATGCAGCATCAGGTGATGAACCGCGAACAGATTTGTGCAATGCTGAAATTTGATCATAAAAAGCGTCGCCTTGTTTATCAAAACGACGTAAATTCACCTGCATGATTTCCGCTAATAATTCAGGCGTGATGGTTTCTGTTGCTAAATCCGCGAGAATTTCCAGCAAATTTAATACTTGTCTTGCATCACCATCTGCTGCTTGTACTAATGTGCGTTTTAAATTATCCGGAAAATCAAATGACAAATTTCCAAGACCACGTTCTTTATCTTTTAATGCGGAATTTAATACTTCTAATAATTCATTTTCAGATAAACGTTTTAACACATATACGCGCGTGCGCGATAACAAGGCGCTGTTTAATTCAAATGAAGGATTTTCGGTCGTTGCACCAATTAAAATAAACGTACCATCTTCCACATACGGTAAAAAAACATCTTGTTGTGATTTATTAAAACGATGGACTTCGTCAATAAACAGAATAGTTGCGTAGTTGTGCTCTACTCTCGCTGCTTTTGCATCTTCAACTACTTTACGAATGTCTTTCACACCTGAAAAAATAGCGGACAATCGTTCAAAACGTGCGTGAGTTTTTGCAGCCATCAATTGTGCAAGCGTCGTTTTACCAGTACCAGGCGGCCCCCACAGAACCATGGAATGTAAAATTCCCTGCTGAATGGCACGACGTAAAGGTTTGCCTTCTGCTAATAAATGCGGTTGGCCGATAAATTCATCCAGTGATCTCGGACGCATTCTTGTAGCAAGAGGTTCGAAAGACGGCAATCTATCCGCGTTTTTTTCGTGTTTCATCTATGACATCTACATTCGCCGGTGCTTTAAAAGTAAATAAATTTTCAGCCACCGCAATATTGATTTTAGTATTTTTAAATTGAATTTGAGTGCTATGGCCAAGATGATCTTTTAATTCCATGTCACTGATTGCGCCGTTGTTAAAACCCATACGAATAAATTCAAACATACTGTCTGCTTGTTTTGGAATTAATTTAAACCAGTGCGAATTAGCAGATTTTCCTGCTACTGCTGTCACCACATAATCGTTATCAAGTTGAATATTATTATGACTAAGAACCAGCGCAGGTGTTTCTGCACTTGTTTTTCCAAGAGCACGCACGGTGACTTGTTCTAAGTCGGGATCATAAATCCATAATCGTGCTTGATTTGCGATGATAAGTTGCGGCACAGGTTTTTGTATTTGCCAACGGAATTTATTTGGCCGCTTTAATGTCATATGCCCGTGAGATTGCTGAATAGCTTTACCGCGATTGTCATAAACTGTTTGTACAAAATCAGCTTGCATGGTGTGAATTGAATTAAGCAAATTAGCAAGATCAGCACTAGCCGTTTCTGCTTGTGCTTTTATCAAAAAAAAGCTGCAAACAAAAAGTAAGATAATCGCATCAACTTTTAAAAATTTTAGTAATGTTTTCACTATGTGCTCCTCATTATTAAACGCAGCGTCATGCCAGCCGCACGTTTCTTGTGCGAGGTGGCATCCAGAATATTTCAACATTTTCTGGATGCCAGCTAAAAGCATGCTGGCATGACACAGTGACAAAATCTGCAACAATATCGGACAAGCCTCACGCAAACAACGCCTAATCCAACGGCGGGCCATCCGCAAGCACTTCTCGTGTTCCACTTGTATCCAAAGAACTAACAACCCCGGCAGCTTCCATTTCTTCCATCATTCTAGCTGCACGATTATATCCAATACGTAAACGACGCTGCACAAGTGAAATCGATGCACGCCTGCTTTCAGTTACAACACGCACGGCTTCATCGTAAAGCGGATCTTGTTCACCTTCATTCTGTACTTCACCATTCGCACCCGTTTCAGAAGCCTCATCAGTCAATCCATCTATATAATCAGGTTGTCCATATGTTCTCCAAGCAGCAACGACACGATGGACTTCTTCATCAGCAACATACGCACCATGTACGCGAATCGGTACGCCTGCACCTGGCGGCAGATAAAGCATATCACCATGCCCCAATAATTGTTCTGCGCCTTGTTGATCTAAAATGGTGCGTGAATCAATGCGGGATGAAACTTGAAACGCAACGCGTGTTGGAATATTTGCCTTAATTAAACCTGTAATGACATCAACAGAAGGTCGTTGTGTTGCAATAATTAAATGTATGCCAGCAGCACGTGCTTTTTGCGCAATGCGAGCAATTAAATCTTCCACTTTTTTACCGACTACCATCATCATGTCAGCAAGCTCATCGATTACCACAACAATAGTTGGCAGTGGAACTAATTGTGCTTTTGCTGAAGCTTCATCTGTCACTAAAATTCCAGGCATTGGTAACGGTTCGCCTGCTTTAACAGCATCACCTACTTTTTGATTATAGCCAGCAAGATTACGCACGCCGAGCGCTGCCATTAAACGATAACGTTTATCCATCTCGGCTACACACCATCGCAATGAATTAGCAGCATCTTTCATATCAGTAATGACCGGTGTCAAAAGATGCGGAATACCATCATAAATAGAAAGCTCAAGCATCTTAGGATCAATCATAATCATGCGTAATTGATCAGGGGTCGCTTTAAATAACATACTTAGCAACATCGCATTTAAACTGACTGACTTACCTGAACCTGTTGTACCTGCCACAAGTAAATGCGGCATTTTTGCGAGATCAACGACAACTGGATTGCCAGAAATATCTTTACCTAATACTAAACTCACAGGAGATCGAGATTGAATATAACGTTGCGACTCCAACATATCGCGCAATGTTACCAATTCTCTATTCTCATTAGGAATTTCTAAACCAATAACCGATTTACCTGGAATTACTTCAACGACACGTACACTCACTGTTGAAAGTGATCGCGCAATATCTTTTGCAAGACCGGTAATCTTGCTGACTTTAATACCTGGTGCAAGGTCTAGTTCAAATCGTGTAATAACAGGACCTGGGTGCACAGCAACAACTTTTACATCCACACCGAAATCAGATAAACGTTGTTCGACTAATTGTGATAATTCCTCAAATGAAATACTTGCGAATGCTTTATCTGTCATTGGCGGTTGTGGATTTAATAATGTTAAAGGCGGCAACGTTCCCGGTGCTAATTTAACCGAAGATTCCACTTCAATTTTTTCTACTTTTTTCTTTTCGCGCGGCAGCTCTATTTTAGGAGCTGAAACAACCGCAGGTTTAGCTACTACAACGGGTAACGACGAACGCTCAATATTTTCTTCTTCACGTACGATACGCTGCTTCACCATTTTTTCTATGACCGGCTCTATTTTTTGCGGAGTAACTTTTCTATGAGTCTTTACATAATTCCATAATTGATAAATACCTTCACCCAACATATCAATCAAACCAAGCCAGGATAATCCGGTCACTATAGTGATGCCGCACAGTAATATAGTAATAAACAATAACGTACTGCCGGTTTTATTAAACAAAAGCGATAAACCACTTCCTACTAAATCGCCAATAATACCGCCTGCTGCTGCAGGCAAATGTGA
This sequence comes from Gammaproteobacteria bacterium, assembly GCA_027356065.1. GTDB lineage: Bacteria > Pseudomonadota > Gammaproteobacteria > DSM-16500 > DSM-16500 > Aquicella. The sequence goes on along the minus strand of DAIEGU010000112.1, from coordinate 2,877 downwards.
CTTCCATTGCCAATAAAAATCGACTAACCCACAAGCACTCGCAATTAAAATAAACCAACCAAAACCTTTATATAATGTTTCGCGAGATTTTTTTGGCGTAGCATCGTCTTGTTCTTGCAAGCTAAGCCAGCTGGATAAAACGATAAGAAAAGGGAAAAGATACGCAACCAAACCAAACAGTGATAATAAAATATCCGCAATCCAAGCACCTACTCGTCCACCCCAGTTTGAAACTTTATTTCCCATGCCCGTGCTTGACCAGCTTGGATCATTCGACTGATAGGAAACCAGTGATACAAATAAAAAGATTGCGCAGGCAATAGAAACTAAAAATAAGCCTTCACGTAATCGATGACGCATCTGGACAGAAAGAGGTCTGCGTTTTTTATTATCTATTGCCTGTTTATATCGATTCTTCATGGTAGTAATGTTATTGGTTTACCTATAAAACTCCTTCTCGTACTATATAACACCTTAGTAATAATGAGAAACAGAGTCTCCTATGACAACGACACAACATCATCGTTTAATTATTCTTGGTTCAGGCCCTGCGGGCTGGACCGCTGCAGTATATGCTGCGCGCGCGAACCTAAAACCAGTCCTTATTACTGGATTAACACCGGGTGGTCAACTGAGTTTAACAACAGATGTAGATAACTGGCCGGGCGGTGCGCATGGCTTGCAAGGTCCCGAATTAATGGAAAACATGAAAAAACATGCAGAGCGTTTTAATACTACTATTTTATTTGATGAAATCACTTCCGCTGATTTGAAACAACATCCTTTCACACTAAAAGGTGACGCTACCTACACATGTGATGCTCTCATTATTTCAACCGGTGCAAGTGCAAAATATTTAGGACTCGAATCAGAGCAGAAATATAAAGGGAAAGGCGTATCTGCTTGCGCAACTTGCGACGGCTTTTTTTATCGTAACCAACGTGTGGTAGTTATTGGTGGCGGCAATACGGCAGTTGAAGAAGCGCTGTTTCTTTCTAATCTGGCAAGTCACGTTACTCTTATTCATAGACGCGATAAATTACGTGCTGAAAAAATCATGGTAGACCATCTGCTACATAAAAAAGAAACCACAGGCAAGATTGATATAGCCTGGAACAGCATCGTTGAGGAAGTGTTAGGTGATGAACAAGGTGCAACGGGTATACGGATTAAAGATGCGAAAACAGGCGAGCATAAAGTATTAGATGCAACCGGCGTATTTATCGCAATTGGCCATAAACCTAATACAGACATTTTCAGAGGCCAACTCGATATGGATGATACCGGCTATCTCAAGGTACGTAGCGGCATAGGTCAAAATGCAACTGCTACAAACATCCCTGGGGTATTTGCTGCTGGTGATGTTTCAGATCCTACGTATAGACAAGCCATCACGGCAGCAGGGTCTGGTTGTATGGCGGCACTCGATGCAGATAAATATCTCGATAATTTGGATCTGGTGTAGTAGCTTCTATTAGTGTATTTGTCGCCCCCCACCCTGGCCTTCCCCCCCAAGGGGGGAGGGTCAGGGGTGGGTGGATGTAATAACAACATAACTCCATATCAGTTGCCGAAGATAACAATTAGGTTATAATTTGAACCTTTATCCAACCAAGGCGGAGACTAATGGCAAAAGAAGAGCAAATAGAAATGGAAGGCACGGTCATTGATGCCCTCCCAAATACAATGTTTCGCGTTCAATTAGATAATGGCCATATTGTGCTCGCACATATTTCAGGCAAGATGCGTAAAAACTACATCCGTATATTGAAAGGTGACAAAGTCACCGTAGAAATGACTCCTTACGACTTGACCAAAGGTCGGATCACTTTCCGTCACAAAGAAGGCAGCCCAAGACCTGCAGCTGAAACAGAATAAACTCTAACTCAAGAAAAAATGTAACAGATCAGAGTACATCCAACATCGCAAACCAACCTTCCTAACTGGAAGGGATTTGTTGCGTAATTCGCCCTAAGCAGCAGCGCCAACCAAAAGCTGAGTATTAAAAAAGCCTCATACAAACAGGAGGGGATTGTATGAGGCTATCTTTCACATGCACACTGAACACTTTTTCATTTCACGATGTAACAATTTCACCTAATGTATCTTTGATTAAAAATTTAATTTTTCCTTTTTCTGTTGTGACAATGACATGCCCACCATTACTCAATTTTCCAAAAAGTAATTCCTCTGCTAATGGTTTTTTAATTTGTTCTTGAATGATGCGTGCCATCGGACGAGCTCCCATCTTTTTATCATAGCCATTCTTGGCCAACCATGAACGTGCTTCTTCATCAACCTCAATGATCACATTACGTAATTCTAATTGTCCTTCTAATTCTGCTACAAACTTATTGACTACTGATAAGATAGTCTTTGAATCTAGTGGTTTGAATTGAATAGTTGCATCGAGACGATTGCGAAACTCGGGTGAAAACACGCGGTGTACTGCAGTCATTACATCGCTTGATGCATCTGCATTAGTAAACCCAATATTTGTTTTATCAATAACGTCTGCGCCAACATTCGACGTCATAATTAAAATGGTATGACGAAAATCTGTTTTACGTCCGTTCATGTCCGTCAAGGTACCGTGATCCATAATTTGTAATAATAAGTTGTAAACATCAGGATGTGCTTTTTCAACTTCATCCAGTAACACAATGGAATGCGGTACTTTATTTACAGCTTCAGTTAACAAACCACCTTCATCATAACCAACATAACCAGGAGGTGCGCCAATTAAGCGGGAAACTGAATGTCTTTCCATATATTCAGACATATCAAATCGAATGAGTTCAACACCCAATATTTTTGCTAACTGCTTTGAAACTTCTGTTTTACCGACCCCAGTTGGCCCAGCGAATAAAAAACATC
>DAIEGU010000101.1 GCA_027356065.1 Gammaproteobacteria bacterium | reverse complement strand
CACCGTTTTTTTTAACCGCTTATCTCCAAAATAACCTACATAGCTATCCATTGCCTTTTCCTTGATGTTTTTTGTGATTTTAACGTAGAAGGTTTGCTAGTCTAGCAAAATGTGTGCATAGACTAGGCTTGATATCAGGGTAACGTTCATAAATATCATTCAATAATGCTTCCAATTCATTTCGCAGTATAATTTTTTGCGAAAAATTATCTGTTTGTTCAATGATACCTGCATGATAACCAACTTCAAAATTAGATTCTTTTGCCAAGCGATTTTCTTCAGCGTTGATTTTTGCAATGAGTGATCTAACTGAATAAGCCATTTTCTCCCATGCAATTATTTCAGCTTGTTGATTGGCAGAAGAACCTACTTGATTACTACTCTCAGCAGCAAGTTTATTATAAAAAATTGCTTGAAAAGAAAGAGTAATATGTTCAATGTCAGTTTGATATGCATTAATAGTAGATAAAAGAGATAATCGTTTTCGCAAAGATGCTAACAATCTATCATTAGAAGTCATCATAGATTCTCCATGCTAATAGATGATTATTTATTATAAAGAAAAAGTAATACTAAATAATTAACATGTTAAATTAGTTATTTAGGAAAACTCCAAGACCTTCACGTCTTTTTCTAGTTCCAGTTGCTCGGAGTTATTTAACGTAATAATTTTGCTTAAATGTGTAAAGCCATCAGCAAATATATCAAGCATTTTTGATAATAAATTTCCACTATTATCTTGATATAACTTAATCATCACGTCCTTTAATGAAATTAAAAATTTAACAGGCTCGACATTTTTTTCATCACTCGATTGAAGTACTGATAATTGGTTTTCCACCATTTCAGAATGAATACGTCTTTGATTTGGATTAAACATATAAAACCAGCCCCAGACCAAATGCTTTTCTTCTTTTAAATATTTATTGTAATGAATCGAAGCTTCTCCAAAAGCAAATTTAAGCATATCTATTTGCATTGGATGCAAATCAAATGTATCAAGACAAAACAAAAATCGTCTTGCTTTATCTTCACGTTCAACATCCTGAAATTGCGCAAAGTCTTTTGCAATAGAATTAAAATCAACTACCGGAAATTTTCCATACACTTTAATTTCATTTATCTCTTTAATGTGCTGAGCCAATGCCGCATTACTTTTTTCAATGTTAGTAACAACATATATAAATCCATTTTTCTCACAAACATACACGCCTATTGGTAATGCTTGTGCAGGCATTTTTGATTTGTCTTCTTTTTTTACCCCCAACCCACCAAACAATGATGATTTTTCTTTAGGGCCTTTCAATACTGAAAGCAACTCCATTTTTCTCATCACCAATGAGCCCAAACGTATGTAATCAAACATAGCTAATAAAATTAAATTAACTTTGGGTAATAAATTACTACTATCATCTTTACGTAATCCTTTTTGCAAAGCTAATAATCCTTGAAAAAGAACGACCGGATCATAATAATCATCGTTATTTTCTAACTCACACAATAATTCTGTCGCATTATTAATATGCTCAGATGAACCCCACCAAGATTTAGCTTTATCATTTAAAAATCGACCAACATGCATTTTTATTTCATCAGGAACAAAGCCTAATAGTTTTAATTGCATTGCCGTTAATTCATATTTTTTAAAGCAAAAATCAACCGCATGGATTTTATTTTCTAAATTGTCTTTAGTATATTGGCTCAAAAAAGATTGCATAACAGAGTCATCTACTATTTGTCGTTTTGTAGCTAATTTTGATTTATTTATTTCTTCTAAATGAATTGCTAGCTTTTCCATTTTTTTTGGAAGAACAACAACAATTTGAATAAATGCTCCCTCTTCGAGCGTTTGTACTATTCCATCAGACCCATCCATTTTTTTCAAATTTACTTTTTCAATAATTGGAAATACTCTTTCATCAGCCTGAGGCTTCGCTGGCAATGGCGGTAAAACTAATTCCTCTAAATTTTTCCTCGCTGCCTGAACAAGTTGATTAAAAAATTCATAAGTTTCTTTTTGAATTTTGGCTATATCAAATTTGGTAATTCCTTTACGATCTCTTAATGTTTCATCTTGGCTATCTGTCACAGGATAAAAACCATTTGCTTGTTTTTGTACTTCGCCAATTTGATTTTTATAAACAGGCGGTATCATATTGTAAACACGAAGATAAAACCCTTGAATCCACATTGCGACTTCATCCCATAAGTCAGCCGTATTTTTATAGATTTTAACCATATCAAGCGTGAGATTAATCGCTAAAAATGGTTTACGAAAATATTGTTCAGATACCGGGCCAAATTTAAAAATTAATTGTGCAAGACTTAAATGTTGCGTTCTATCAGCTTCAGCATATAACCCAACTAGCATGTGCAGGAAAATTTCTGTATATAGAAAGTTTAATAAAATATTTTTAACATCCTGATCAGCTCTTGCTTGTAATGGCTTTATCATAGGCGATAAAAAAAAAGAGTTAGCAATGTTTTTCACTAAACCATGTAAAGCTTGTTTTGTTAACTTACTGATATCACGATCATCAATAAATTTTTCAAAAATATTTTTAATTGTGTCACCAGAAATTTGCTTAAATATTTCATCCATTTTTTCTGTTTTAAATACTTGGCCAAGTGATTTACCACACCAACGTTGAAAAGTTTTAGCTAAATCACTTTCATTTAACTTACAAATATCTTTAACTATTAAAAGAAAAATTGGAATGGTAAATAATCCATCCATAGATGCAATAGTATTTTGCTGATTAGCTGCAAGCTTTACTTCTTGTCTAAGCTGAGAAAAGCCCTGCTTCTTTTTTATTTCTTCAAAAGTAACTTTTAACTCTGCTTTTAATCTTTCAATCTGCTTTTCAGCAGCAGTTATTTTTTTTTGAGCTTCTTTACTTTTATCTACTTGCTCTAAATTTAATTTTTCTAAAAAAATAATTTGCTTCTGTTCAGTTATGCTGTTTTCTATTTCTGTTATTTTACGTAACACAACGATCACTCCTGAATTAATTCTTCACTCATATTTCTTGCTAAGGATTTCCCGTTCTTATTAATAAATTGCCAACTATGTTTTATGATTGTTTCTAATTCGCTATATTTTGGCTGCCATTTAAGTTCACGCTTTGCAATGCTTGCATCAGCAATTAAAATAGCCGGATCACCTGAACGTCTTTTCTGATCAATTACATAAATATTTTTATTCGTCACATACGTTGCTGTATCAATCACTTGTTGCACTGAATAACCATTGCCTGTGCCTAAATTATAAATTAATTGTTTTCTGCCTTCGTTTAACGCATTCAATGCAAGCAAATGTGCCTCACACAAATCATGCACATGCACATAATCACGCACGCAAGTGCCATCGATTGTTGGATAATCGCGACCGAATACATTAACAAATTTATTTGAATCTAGCGCCGCATTAAGCACGAGTGGAATTAAATGTGATTCAGGTTGATGACACTCTCCCAATCTGCCTTCAGGATCTGCCCCTGCTGCATTAAAATAACGAAGAATAGCCATATCAAATTCTTTATTATTTGCATAATCGCGTATGATTTCTTCTACCATTCGCTTACTACGACCATATGGATTGATAGGAGATAAAATATGATCTTCCGATATAGGCACAAATTTCGGCTCGCCATAAACCGCTGCGGTTGATGAATAAATTAATTTGCGCACATTAAATTCACGCATAACATCAAACAAAGTTAAACTAGCAGCAACATTATTTTGGTAATAAGCAGCAGGAAATACCACCGATTCTGCTACTTCGATTAAGGATGCAAAATGCATTACAGCTGTAAATTGATAATTAGAAAATAATTTTCTGAGCAATGATTTATCGCCCATATCACCGACAACAAGTGGCGCAAAAACAGAGTCGCGATGTCCCTTGCTTAAATTGTCTAACACAATAGGTTGATAACCTGCTGCATTCAATGCAAGCACCATGTGCGAACCAATAAATCCAGCTCCGCCAACAACTAAAACATGGTTTGAATTAATAGGCATTTCTGTTAACAAATCCTCTAAAGAAAGTCAGAAAAATAATTTTCATGTCAAAACCAAAAGACCAATTGTTGATATAATACAAATCATATTCAACTCGTTTTTGCATTTTCTCCAACGTATCTGTTTCACCACGCCAACCATTTATTTGTGCCCAACCAGTAATACCCGGTTTAACACGATGACGTTGCATATAAATATGAATAGCATCTTTATAAAACTCATTATGCTGCACCGCATGTGGCCGTGGCCCAACGATGGACATACGTCCTTGTAACACATTTATAAACTGAGGTAATTCATCCAAACTTGTTCTGCGTAAAAATTTTCCAAAAGCAGTTACACGCTCATCACCAGCACGCGCTTGTGTTACATGTCCTTCTTTTTCGGCATGGATTTTCATCGTTCTAAATTTATAAACTTTAATAATGCGTCCATCCCAGCCATGACGATATTGTTTAAAAAAAATGGGCCCTTTTGAACTCAGCTTCACACCAGCTGCAATCAATAACAAAAGTGGACTAATAATCACTAAAATCCATGCTGCAATAATTCTATCTTCAATGGCTTTTGTTAATCGATTAAAACCAGTCATCGGTGTTGCGCGAATATTTAAAACTGGAAAACCTGCCACATCGGTAATGGAATGATTAAGTAAATCTAGGCCAAAAATATCTAAAACAAAGCGAGTGGTAATAGTATGATGACGCAATTCATACAGGATTTCCTTCACACGCGCCTCAGCACGCAGCGGCAAAGCCAACCAGATTTCATCTATCTTTTCATTAGCTAAATAAGCGCTTAAATTACTTGGCGTCGATACAATAGGAGTCTGATTGAACATATTAGGTTTAGTAATAACATCATCATCGATAAATGTAACGATATGAAATCCTGTCCATAAAGCTTGCTGTACTGTTTCTACTATTTTAATGCCTAATGCGTTTGCACCGAAAATAACAACACGCCGTTCGTTTAATCCATGTGAACGCATGAAGCGTAATAATAATAACAATGCGCATCGAAATAAAATCAGCAACGTAATTGATGCAAACATCCAATTCATAAACCACAAACGAGAATATTGCTCGCCTGATCGAGTGAAAAATGCTAATCCCGCTAAAAAAAATGCGATTATCAAAACAGCTTGAATCAAATTAATAAAATGGCTAACCAGTCCCTTGCCACGCACAGAAGCATAAATAGTAAAGAACGAAAAGACGATGGGCGTTATCAACACACCCATCAACATGGCCACTAAATAAGATGAAAAAACATTGAATGTATGAAAACGATAAACAAACGCTGCCCATCCTGCTGTTAGTACCATTAACATATCTACAAAGCGCATTAGAATAGCGAGCGCGCGTGAATACTCTTTTAACAAACCCTTTGGTAACATAATCCGTAGTATCCTATTGAGCATTCCAGTATATTAAGATAGATTTTGAGAAATCTTATTTGATAACCTTGAATGAATCCATAAACTTCTTTAAAGAAACAAAATAACAGATGAAGGTTTCGAATGAAAACTGCAATTATTTGTGACTGGTTAGTCACGATCGGCGGCGCAGAAAAAGTTTTAAGACAATTACTCGAATGCTATCCTGATGCAGATTTATTTGCTGTGGTGGATTTCATTGATAACGATAAACGCGACATCCTATTAGGTAAATCTGTTAAAACAACTTTCATCCAACAATTACCTTTTGCTAAAAAATATTATCGTCACTATTTGCCATTAATGCCGCTTGCGATTGAGCAATTGGACGTATCGGCTTATGATTTGATTATTTCTAGTTCACACGCCGTCGCGAAAGGCATTATGACAGGGCCTGATCAAGTACATGTTAGTTATGTCCATTCACCTATGCGGTATGCTTGGGATTTACAACATCAATATTTACGCGAAACTGGGTTAGATAAAAAGAAAATCGGTTATTTAGCACGTTATTTTTTACATAAACTAAGATTGTGGGACTTACGCAGCGCTAATAGTGTAGATCATTTCGCTGCAAACTCACATTTTATCGCGAAGCGAATTTTAAAAACATATCGCCGTCATGCTGAAGTTATTTATCCACCAATTGATATAACCCAATGTAAACCGGGTACTCACAAAGAAGATTTTTATCTAACTGCATCCAGATTGGTACCGTATAAAAAAATAGATTTAATTGTAGAAAGCTTTGACTCTATGCCAGACAAAAAATTAATCGTTATTGGTGATGGGCCTGATTTTGCAAAAATAAAACGCAAAGCAGGAAAAAATGTTGAACTACTCGGCTATCAATCAAACGAAATTTTGATCTCGCATTTACAACGAGCAAAAGCGTTTATATTCGCCGCAGAAGAAGATTTTGGGCTCGTTCCTGTCGAAGCACAAAGCTGTGGCACTCCTATTATTGCGTATGGAAAAGGCGGCGCGCTTGAAACAGTATGTGGACTGGCACATAAAAATCCTACTGGTGTTTTCTTTTACCACCAAACAGTAACCGCTATTCAATCTGCCATTGCTGAGTTTGAACAAAATGCAGCGAAACTTACTATCGAAAATTGTACGGCCAATGCTGCGCAATTTTCACCAGAACAGTTCCGCGAGAAATTCAAAAACTTTGTACGTGAGAAGATGAACCACGCAGCATTGACTAAATAGCTATCCCCCACCCTGGCTCTCCCCCACAAGGGGGAGGGAACCTACAAAAACAAAAAAGGGCGCATAAGCGCCCTTTTTTTAGCCTAACTAACTACTGAATTTACTCAACAGTTAATTGATCTTGAATTTCTTTCAATGTATCTGGCTTAACTTTTTTGAAGCCTTTTACACTTGCAAGATCATCAAGAGATTTGAAATCGCCATGTTTTTTGCGATAAGCAACAATCGCGCGCGCTTTAGAAGCATTCAAACCTTTAACTTTCATGAGTTCTTTAGCAGAAGCCTTATTGATGTTAACTTTGGATTCTGTTGATGAAGTTGTGGATTGATCAGTTGAAGAGGTTGTTGTTGCTGGTTGAGCGCTGGTATCAGCAGGCTGAGTCGCTGTTGTGTCAGCAGCTGCAGGGGTTTGCGTCATTGTATCGTCAGCAAATACTGGCGATGCGATCGCAATAGCTGCAACAGCAGCAAGAAGGTTACGGTAGAAAGACATTATGGTCTCCTTATTATCAGATTTTAATTTCCAAAACTAGTTTTAGACATAACTCATGTCATGCAACACACTAAAACAGTATGTAGTGAAAGTCTAGAGTCGGTCTGGTTTTTCAATTATTCCGGAATTGGAACAATTACGGTTGGTTGGCTTAAATAACCGTAACGCGAATCTTACTGTCTTAATACAAAAAAATCTATAGAACTATAGCAGATGAATATTTTTTTTTGCTAAACTTCCGTAGTTATCAGCTTCTCACTTATTTATAGGTATTATTTGACATGGGCGTAAATTCGGTTATGGAACAAAAATTCAAATTCATTGCTTTAATCAGCGCGTTTGTTTTGAGCGCATCATCTTTTGCAAATCCTGTTATCCCTGTTCCGACACAGCCACAACAGGCAAATACTACATTTACACCTAGCGCACCTAACCTCAATGCAACCGGCTATATTTTAATGGACGCATCGAGCGGCAAAATTTTGGCGCAGAAAAATGCTGATCAGCGCATGCCGCCAGCAAGTTTAACTAAGTTGATGTCGCTCTATATTATTTCAGGCGCTATCAAGAACGGCCAAGTTCATTGGGATGATAAAGTTAGAATTAGTACGAAAGCATGGAAAACCGAAGGTTCTCGCATGTTTGTCAAAGTCAACGATGAAGTTCCCGTCAAAGAATTACTACAAGGAATCATTGTTGCCTCTGGAAATGATGCAACCGTTGCTCTATCAGAACACATAGCAGGTACAGAAGAATCCTTTGCCAGCATGATGAATCAACAAGCTAAGTTACTTGGCATGAATAGTAGTCATTTTGTCGATAGCACTGGCTTACCTAATCCAGAACATTATTCAACACCTCATGATCTTGCTACTTTGACTCAAGCCTATATTAAAAACTTTCCTGAAGATTACAGTTTTTATTCCGAAAAATGGTTTAGCTATAACGGTATCAAACAACCTAATCGCAATCGCTTATTATGGCGTTATCAATATGCTGATGGCTTAAAAACCGGCCACACCAATGAAGCTGGATATTGCTTAGTAGGTTCTGCGAAAAAAGACGGTATGCGATTGATCAGCGTTGTCATGGGCGAACCCAATGATATGGCAAGAACTGAAGACTCTATTCGCTTGTTAACTTATGGTTTCCGTTTCTTTGAAACCCACAAGATTTATAATGGCGCAACCCCATTGGTCCAAGCACGAGTATGGCAAGGACAACATTCAGAAGTACCGCTTGGCCTAACCGAAGATTTATATGTCACCGTCCCTGCAGGACAATATAAACGTTTGCAAGCAAATCTGGCTTTGAACAATCCGTTGAAAGCGCCGATTGTAAAAGGTCAAACCTACGGCCAAATCAATATCACACTCAATAATCAACTATTAATATCTAAGCCTTTAATAGCGTTAGATAATAATGTCAAAGGAGGCTTCTTGCGTCGAGCAACCGATTCCGTTCGTTATAATATTCATAAATATTTTTCCGGTGCGGAAGAAAAAGCAAATACGGGTTAGTGATATCTATTAGTGAAACGCAGCATCGTGGCAATCCGTTAGTGACGACGATATACTATGGGATCGCCACGATTTTTATACATGACCCTGTACTCCAGTAATACATTACGCAACCAGTAAAAGTGACATTTATGGCCGACAACAAAAACCCATCTAATGAAACACTGCTCACCTTTCCTTGTGACTTTACTATAAAAGTGTTTGGTATGGCGTCCGATGAATTTGAAGCAGCTGTCTTTAGCATTGTCCATAAACACGCGTCTAACTTTTCAGATCGTGCAATACAGTCACGGCCAAGTGGGAAAGGTAAATATACCGCGCTCTCAATTACTATTCATGTTGAATCCAAGGAACAACTTGATCGCATTTATATGGATCTTACAGCGAATCCGCTAATCTTAATGGCATTATGAAAACAGATCTTCTTATCGTTCGCTGGCTTGGTCAAAAAGACTATCAAATTGTATGGCAAGACATGCAGCAGTTTACAAACCAACGTAACGATGAAACGACCGATGAATTATGGTTGCTCGAACATTCCCCTGTTTTTACCCAAGGACAAAACGGTAAACCCGAGCATATTCTTAATGCGGGTGATATCCCTATTGTTCAGACTGACCGAGGTGGACAAGTCACTTATCATGGCCCAGGACAATTGATGGCTTATATTTTAATGGACATGAAACGCAAAAAATTCACTGTCCGTGATCTGGTCACTCGGCTGGAACAATCCGTTATTGATTTACTACAAGATCAATCTATTACTGCTATTGCCAAACGTGAAGCGCCCGGTGTGTATATAAATGATAAAAAGATTTGCTCAATCGGCCTTAGAATTCGGCGAGGTGCAACTTACCATGGTATAGCTTTTAATATTGCTATGGATTTAGGGCCTTTTTCCCGCATTCATCCTTGCGGATTTAGCCAGCTTAAAATGACCCAATTAATAGACCATGCCAATATCACTAGTACGGAGCAGGCAGGACGAAAATTAGTCGATTATTTGATGAAAAATTTAGAATATACCCGAAATGTTGTATTTTTAGACGTCTAAAAATACAACATTTCGGGTATACTAACGCCCAATCATATATATAGATGAGCCAGAGACAAATGGACAACAAAACAGATAAGCAGCGCGGTGCAGAAAAACTTGCACGCATTCCGGTAAAAATCGAACCGACAGAAAATCCTTTGCGTAAACCGGATTGGATACGAGTACGTATCCCCGCTTCACCTGCTGTCAGTGAATTGAAAAAGTTGTTACGCGAAAATAATCTAGTCACTGTATGTGAAGAAGCGTCATGTCCCAATCTTCCAGAATGTTTTACCCATGGTACGGCTACTTTTATGATTATGGGTGATAAATGTACTCGCCGTTGCAGCTTTTGTGACGTTGCACATGGTCGTCCTGATCCCCTCGATCCAAATGAACCTATTCATCTTGCAAGCACTATTGCCAAGATGGGATTAAAATATGTTGTTGTCACTTCTGTTGATCGTGATGATTTAAAAGATGGCGGCGCCAGTCACTTCGTTGCTTGTATCACGCAAATCCGCGAAAAATGTCCCACCACCAAAATCGAAGTTCTCGTTCCTGATTATCGCGGTCGTATGGATGTTGCATTAGCAATCACAGGAGAAGCATTGCCTGATGTGTTCAATCACAACATTGAAACGGTGCCTAGACTATATAAACAAGCGCGTCCAGGATCAGACTACGCTCATTCACTGCGCTTGCTGCAAGAATTTAAAAAATCTTATCCCAACATTCCAACTAAATCAGGCGTTATGCTTGGATTAGGTGAAACAAATGAAGAAGTTGAACAAACATTGAAAGATCTTCGTGCTCATGACGTTGACATGGTAACCTTGGGTCAATATTTGCAACCAAGTCGTTATCATTTACCTGTTTCACGTTTTGTGACACCGGATGAATTTAAGCGGTTTGGAGAGATTGCCAGGGAACTTGGCTTCAAAAATGTGGCTAGTGGCCCCCTCGTTCGATCCTCCTATCACGCTGACAAACAAGCTGCAGGAGAAGAGGTCAGTTAATGTCGGACATTGTTAGTCCCCTGTTAGAATGGTTGAATGCAAATCCAGAATGGGCCGGCTTTGCAACATTTGCTATCTCAGCCGCCGAATCAGTTGCCATTATTGGCACTATCGTTCCTGGCACTATCACAATGACTGCCATCGGCGCATTAGCCGGTGCAGGCATTATCCCGCTATGGGGCACTATCATTTGGGCGATATTAGGCGCGATCTTGGGTGATGGTATTAGTTATTGGATTGGTCATTATTTTAAATCTCGTTTGCGGAATATGTGGCCGTTCAAAAATAACCCCAATATTTTGATTAAAGGTGAAGCCTTCGTACATAAATACGGTGTAATGAGTGTATTTATAGGCCGCTTTGTAGGCCCTGTACGTGCTCTTGTTCCACTCGTTGCTGGTATGTTAGGAATGAAACCATTGCGGTTCACTATAGCTAATATTGCATCTGCAATCGGCTGGGCGCCTGCTTACATGTTGCCCGGCATTTTACTTGGTGCTGCATCACTTGAATTACCGCCAGACATTGCAGTACACGTTATTATGGCTTTCCTGCTTGTTCTTTTATTTACTCTCCTTTGTATATGGTTGGTATATAAAATTGCACAACTTATTCATCAACAAACAACACAACTACAAAATTGGATTTGGCAAAGCATGAAACAATCATCTTATTTTTCTCCCGTTACGGTTTTACTTAAAACACGTGATGAAAATGATTCGCATGGGCAGTTAGTTCTCGCATTATATTTTATTGTGACAACCGTTTTATTAGTCACGCTTTGTGCGTATGTTGTGCATAAAGGTGCTGTGTATATATCAGTAAATGATGCAATGTTTCATTTGTTCCGTGGTATTAGCATACGTAGTGAACATGTTGATAATCTCATGATGTCCATTACACTGTTAGGCCAAAAAGAAATTATTTTACCACTCTTTGTTGTTCTCTCTTGTTGGTTGCTTTATACCAAACGTCCACGTGCTGCTTACCACTTTCTAGCATTAGGTGTACTTGCTGCTATAGGTGTTTTTGTTTTGAAACATCTTTTTAAATCGCCGCGTCCATGGGGAATTTTTCAAAGTGGCGAAACATTTTCCATGCCTAGCGGCCATACAACAATGGCAACAACATTCTTTATAGGACTAGCGTTTTTTGTTACTTACGGTTATCAAAATCGTAATCGAAACATTATTTATTTTCTTGCCCTGTTAATTGCATTATTTGTAGGCATTTCCCGACTTTATTTAGGCGCACACTGGTTTACTGATGTATTAGCTGCATGGTTGCTAGGGTCAGCCACTATTATGCTTGTTGCTATCTCTTATCAACGCAAATATGAATTGCCAATCAAACGATTCAAAACATTATTAGTTTGTTTAGTAGCACTCATCATTGGTCTCACCACTTATAAGCAATTATATTTCAATAAAATGCAAATTTCTTATCAACAAGTTTCCTGGCCAACCGAAACTGTATCGATGAGTGAATGGTGGAAAAAGAATGCAGCAGTCCCTGCTTACCGAGTCAGCTTATTTGGTTTTCCTTCCCAATTTATTAATGTTGAATGGGTTGGTGACATCGATAAAATTCGTGACACATTAGCCAAACAAGGTTGGACCAAACCGCCTGCTCGCGATTGGGTAAGTACGTTACATAGAGTCGCCGATATCAAAAGCACTGAATATTTGCCTATGGTTTCACCACAATATTTAGATAAACGACCGGCATTGATCATGACTAGACATAGCGATAATTCTAACGGATTACTCGTCATTCGCTTGTGGGATTCCAATAGAAAAATGAAAGATACCAATAAAACACTGTGGGTCGGTATCGTGAGATCAGTACAAAGACCTTATAGCTGGCTGTTTAAAACACATGTTATACATTCTGAGGCAGATCCCAGACTCATTTTCCCAAACAACATCCAAGCAAATGATTGGGAATGGAAAACGTTGATTTTAAATATCAAGACAAGAAAAAATAAAATCATGCAACAAAAAATGGTTTTAGTACGAGCAACTAACTCTCAAGCAAAAAAATAGGATAGATTTATGATCGATGCACTCATACAGCTTGCTTTATTTTCAGCAAAATCACTTATTATTACCGCAATTATTCTCATCATTTTAATTGCTTTTTTTGTTCTGCTAGCAAAAAGCAAAGAAAAAATTAAAGGCCGTTTAACAATTAAAAATCTGAATAAGAAATATGAAGAAATATCAGAAGAATTGTTAATGGAAATTCTACCCAAGAAACAATTCAAAAAATTCATGAAAGATAAAAAACATGAAGAAAAAAGTAAAAATAAAGATGAAAAACCACAAAAAAATATTTTCGTACTAAATTTTCATGGTGATGTACGAGCATCCGCCGTGTGCAATTTACGTGAAGAAATTAATGCTATTTTAAATATTGCAACGCCTCATGATGAAGTCATCGTACGAATTGATAGCCCAGGCGGTGTGGTACATGGCTATGGATTAGCTGCAGCACAATTAATCCGTATACGTACACGGAATATTCCTCTTATTGTTGCTATTGATAAAGTCGCTGCTAGCGGCGGTTATTTGATGTCATGCATCGCGAATAAAATTATTGCAGCTCCTTTTGCTATCGTCGGTTCGATTGGTGTCGTCGTTCAATTACCGAACTTTCATCGTTTGCTAAAAGAAAAAAATATCGACTTTGAACAACAAACCGCTGGCGAATTCAAACGTACTATCACGATGTTTGGACACAATACAGAAGAAGGCCGCGAAAAATTGCGTGAAGAAATTGAAGATATTCATCAGCAATTTAAAAATTTAATTGTCGAATATAGACCTACCGTTGATATTCAAAAAGTGGCTACAGGTGAACATTGGCTTGCACAACAAACATTAGCGCTAAATCTAAACTTAGTTGATGAAATCAAAACCAGTGATGATTATCTACTTGAACGCAGCAAAGAAGCTAATCTTTATGAGATCAGTTACGAAACTAAAAAACCTTTCTTAAGCCGATTATCTGCAACTGCAAGTATGTTGCGTGATAAGTTGTATGGATATTAATTATTGCGAGTTAGTGCGTCATTAATGTGTCATCCTGAACAGGCGTTTTTTG
>DAIEGU010000088.1 GCA_027356065.1 Gammaproteobacteria bacterium | reverse complement strand
TAAAGCGTCGTGTAGTTACCATTATAGAAGTCTTGAGCAAGTTCTTTATCACCGCCTAATAATTCGGTGAGTTGAAAATAAAAATTCTTAGCTTGTAACAATTGATGTTCTTTAATAGATCCAATTGCTGAAACAGTGCCATCAACAGGAGATGTTATTACATTTTTTTCTGTTGCGACGGGCCTTAACTCAGGACGGAGCTCGCGAATAAAAAAATCATTGAAGCAAGCGTAATCACCTGGGTTTTGAATGTTGGCCTCGTTCATATCAATGTTATATTTTTTGATAAATCGCTTAATCAAGAAATTTTTTAGCGCAGGTGAACGTGATTCTGCAAGTTTGCCTGCAAATTCAGATAGCAAATGTTGCGGTAAGATATTTTGTAAATAAATAAAAAATTGTGAGCGCATGTTAAGTTATTTCCCGCGTAGTTAAGCTGTCGTCTCACGCGCCTGCGCGGAATACAGTTGTAATTGCCGCATGCTTGTAACAAAAGCATTGGCAAATTGTTTTGGGTTCATTCCATACTTAAATAGTCCAGCCCATTTCCCTTTGGGATCAATTAAAAGAATAGACGCGGTGTGTTGCAATTGATAATTTACGGATTCGTTATCACGTGCAGAATAAATTCCTAGCTGACTTTGTATTTTTCTTAATTCTTGCAATTTACCCGATGCGCCAATGAAATCGGGATTAAATGATTTTGTATAGTTAAGTAATGCTGATGGAGAGTCGCGCTCGGGGTCTAGTGAAATTAAAACAATTTGCAAACTTGGAAATGCAGGATGCAGTTTTGTATAAACGCGTTGCAACATATCTAGTGTGGTAGGACAGACATTAGAGCAATGAGTAAAACCAAAAAATAATAATGTCCAATGATCGCGGAAATTTTTTTCAGTGAAAATTTGTGAATTTCCTGTGACTAATTCGAATGATTTAATGTCACGTGCTGCAGGGAAAATAATACCTTCATCGGGAGAGAGGAGTGATATGGGTTTTTCTCGCATATGAGAAACCAATACAAATGTCATAATGGCTGTGCAGGCAAAGGCTACTAGTATGATAATTTTATTTGTTGATAAAGTTGTATTTTTCATAGGTCAATTAATAATTAAATAGTGATCGAGTAAAATAACAAGAAACAATCCGGTCAAATAAACCAACGAGTATTTAAATGTTTTAAGCGCAATTTGTTTATCATTTGTTGCAAATTGTAGTTTAAGCGCATAAGCAATTAAACCCGCATCTAAAATCAACACGCTAATTAAATAAAATTTTCCGCTCATACCAATTGCGTAGGGAAGTAAACTGCATGCAATGGTGAGTAAGCTGTAAAGAACGATATGTAACTTGGTAAATGAAATGCCATGTGTAACTGGCAACATGGGAATTTTTGCTTGTTTATATTCATGGAAGCGATGTAGACACAATGCCCAAAAATGCGCGGGTGTCCAAGTAAAAATAATTAAAACAAGCAGCCATCCTTCTGGATCAAGTTGATTGCTGACGGCAGTCCAGCCAAGTAATGGCGGCATTGCGCCAGCGAGTCCACCTATCACAATATTTTGTGATGTCGCACGTTTTAGATAGAGCGAGTAAACGCCTGCATATCCAATAGATGCTAATAATGTGAGTATGGCGGTTAATTTGTTAACGCCAATAAAAAGAACCACAAATCCAATAGCAGCTTGTATCCAAGCAAAAATCCATGCTGACTTTAAAGATAATTTACCTGATGCTAATGGCCGCGATTTAGTGCGCTCCATGATGGCATCAATGCGATGATCAATAATGTGATTGAGGGTTGCAGCTGATCCTGACATTAAGGCAACGCCAAGCGTGGCATTAATCCACAGCCACCATGGTATTGGATTAATAGCAGCAAGATACATGCCCGCCCACATCGTCAATAACATTAACAAAACGACGCGGGGTTTACAAAGAATTATATAATTACGCAAGCCATGAACCATAACGGTTATCTCGGGATTCAAAATAAGCCTTAACAAGGGAAGTGATCATAATCAGTAATAAAAGTACGGCAACCATTTGATGAATCATGGCAACCCAAATGGGTCGCAGCCAAACAATGTTTAAAATTCCCAACATAAGCTGCAATCCAATTAATGCAATCATCAGTAAAGCAATATAGCGGAAAGATGAGTTTCTCAATAAAAACCCAGCAAGTGAAATAAGATAAGTAGCTGTGATCAATGCACCAATCCGATGCATCATATGGATAGTAATGAGATCATTATTTATATTGTTCCATTGCATGGCAGGAAGGATTTGGCCGTTGCAGTACGGAAAGTCTATACATGCTAATCCTGCATAGTGAGTGCTGACCCAGCCACCCAGTGTGATTTGACCAGCAACAATGATAAAGGCCAACCATAACCACGGAATGATATAAGCGCTGGATTTCTTTAAAAAGAAATCATGATGTAAATGTAAATCAAGATAAGCCCACCAAAGTACACTCAATAGAGATATGCCGGTTAATAAATGAGAAAGCACAATAATAGGTTTTAATTTTTCTGTCACAGTCAGCATTCCAAGCATGATCTGTATAAACAGTAATGCAATAAGTGCAATACCAATTAATGCGGATTTGACTCCTCTTATTTTTCTATCAAAAAGAGTAGTAAGTGCTAATACCAAAATTAATATGGCTTCTGTGCCTGCGAAATAGCGATGGGTCATTTCTGTCCAAGCTTTTTTAATGTCTACGGGTGAAGCGGGATAGCTTTGCGCTGCGCCTGCTAGTTGTGATGGCGTATGCGGTGCAGTAAGAAAGCCGTAGCAATGTGGCCAGTCAGGACAAGAGAGCCCTGCATTTGTTAATCGTGTGTATGCACCCAGCATGATCACGATAAATGCCAACATGAAAGTAAATAAAGCTAGTCTTGATCCCTTTCTTCTATATTTGGTGGAAATGAACCAGTAATGTGCCAAAAAGATGTCCCCTGTAAAATTACGTTTTATCCATAGTGATAATGACAGCGCTAAGAATGGCTAATTTAGCGCTCAAAATTTAGAGCGACAAATAATATCAATAAGGTGAAGGCCAAAGCAAACCATTGTGTGGCATAACCCTTATGTCGTTCCGGTGTCATGGTGACTACTTGCCATTCCATTGCAAGTGGTCCGGTTTGTTCTGGATTTAAACTCAGGGTGTAAGAAAATAACGAATAATTGACGGTCTTGCTGATTTCAGCGAGGTTTACATATTCAATTAATAACGGCCAATGAATTTGTTTGTCATATAAACTTCCAAAAGCAACATAGCGTGGTGGCAAATTTAATATGCCAGAAATAGTGATAGTGCCGTTGACGGGCGAGATGGTAGGAAGCTCGCTGCGAGTGCGTCCCATTGCTACAAAACCACGGTCGACAAGAATATATTCGTTTCGGCCGGCTATTTTGAATGGCGTGTATATCTCATAACCTACTTTACCGTGGAATATTTTATTATCCAGTATGAACGTGTGCGTATTATCAAATGTTCCTGTTAGCTCAGCCCGATAAAATCGTACATCCTGTTTTGAATTTAAGTCAGATGAGGTCAATGCTGATTGTTTAGTTCGATTTGCAAAAGAAGATAATAGTTTTTCTTTTTGATGTGCGCGTGATATTTGCCACATACCTAGGCTTGAAAAAAAAGCAATGAAGATCATTGCTAATAAAGCAAGTTTCCAATTTTTGATACGAAAGCGCATGTTGTGCCTTATCATTAAGTCGTTATTGTTGCATGATGTTATTGCTGAATAAGTATGTGTCATCCTGAACAGGCGTTTTTTGCCTGTGAAGGACCTGATGCTAATGAAAAAGATCCTTCACAGGCAAAAAACGCCTGTTCAGGATGACACATAAATCACATTTGTTTACCCACAAAATACCCAAGCAACAAAACCGCCCAGCATTTCGCGAAAAGCTCGGAATTTAGGAATGACAAACTTGGTTTCGTTATAAGATGCATTTTGAAAGCGATCTTACTATAATGCCGACCAGGATGGGATAAGGACGTAAGGATTAATTATGGCGTTAGTAACAAAAGCGATAGTGATACTTTTGTTTTTATGTATTCTCTTCGCGCTAGGAAGTGCACTTTACTATCTTGTGCACGGCGAAAAAGAAGATTCTGATCGAATTGTTAAAGCATTAACATGGCGTATCGGTTTATCAATTTTATTGTTCGTTTTACTATTTGTTGCTTTCGCATTGGGGTGGATACATCCTCATCCAATATAAACAAGGAGTTCTATATGGGATTTCGCAATTTTGGTTCGTTGCTAATTGTCTTTTTAATATTGATCATGGTGTTTGGTACGCAGCGCTTACGCGATGTCGGCAATGATCTTGCTGTAGCGATACGTAGCTTTCGTAAAGGATTGCAAGAAGATGATGAAGAAAAGGAAGGGAAAAAGCCGCAATGAATTTTAGCATCAGCGAAATGATCGTCATTTTATTAATCGCCTTGTTAGTCATTAAACCAGAACAATTGCCTGACGTTGCTTTCACATTGGGGCGATTGGCACAATCTTTGCGACGCATGTTTTCGAAAGTGAAAAATGAAATGAATGGGTTCATAGATTCTGTTGAAAAACCCAGCGAGCAAAAGCGTGAGCAGCAATAAAAATAATATTAAATCCGACGTATTACATTTTCTTATCGAATTGCGAACACGTCTTATTTATTCATTGATAATATTATTCATTATTTTTGCTGTATTCATGTATTTTGCAAATAACCTTTATACATTGCTAGCATTACCATTGCTGAAATTTTTGCCCCAAGGTCATTTGATCGCAACACAAATCGTGTCACCTTTTTTTGTGCCATTTAAATTAGCTTTTATGGCGTCTGTTCTTGTCGCAACACCTTTTTTTCTCTATCAATTATGGGGATTTGTTGCGCCTGCTTTATATGGACATGAAAGACGTTTAATTTGGCCGTTTTTATTGATGAGTGCATTTTTGTTTTATTGTGGAATTGCATTTGCTTATTTTGTTATTTTTCCTATGTTGTTTCACTTTCTAGCTCGTGTTGCACCGCAAGGTGTCGTGCTCAGTCCAGATATTAGTGAATATTTCGATTTCACTATCAAGCTCTTGCTTGTTTTTGGCGGGTTGTTTGAAATTCCAATCATTATGGTGTTGTTAGTATCAACAGGAGTTGTAACACGCGAGCGTTTAATCAAGTGGCGTTCTTATGCAATCGTTGGCGCATTTGTTTTGGGCATGTTACTAGCGCCTCCCGATGTGTTATCACAAACTATTTTGGCAGTCCCGATTTGGATGCTATATGAAGCAGGGATTTTATTATCTCGTCTAGTAAAGCCAAAAGCATTAAAGACAATAGAACGCGAAGAAATTTGAGCTGACAGTTTCGAGAAAATGTTGACGTTTCGCGATTCGGTTTTTAAAACTTAAATATTTTCCTTCATTGTGCGGTGTTTAAAAAATAAGTAATCGCATTAGATGTATTTATTTTTGATACCAAACCTTGCAACAAACGCGGAACAACATGTTTTTTCTTCATAAAAAAATCTAGCCATCTGATTTTTGAATGATTAAACTTACCGGCGCGTTAAAAAACAGAATCTAGAGTAACAAAACTAGAAAAGGACATCAGTGTGAAGGATGAAATAGATCAAAAGCGGCGATGTTTTCTGCGCCGTGCAACAACTGCTGTGGGTGGGATTGGTTTGGCAGCAGCTTCTGTTCCCTTTTTTTCTTACTGGATGCCGAGTGCTGATACAGAAGCAGCCGGTGCGCCAATCAAGATAGATATAAGTAAAATGAAGCCGCGTGAACAATTAACTGTTCCATGGCGTGGTATGCCTATTTGGGTAATTTATCGAGATCAAGCTATGTTAGATACATTGCAAAAAGTATCTGGCAATTTGCGTGATCCATTGTGTGAGCAAGATCAACAACCCGAATATTGCAAAAATATACATCGCTCCATTAAACCTCAATTTCTTGTCGCCATCGGTATTTGTACGCATTTGGGTTGCGTGCCAACTTACAGACCTGATGTAGGTAGTGTTTCACCGGATTGGTTGGGTGGTTTTTATTGTCCTTGCCATGGTTCGAAATACGATTTGTCAGGAAGAGTTTATCAAAATGTACCTGCGCCACTTAATCTCAAAATTCCGAACCATATGTATACCAGTGATACGGAAATTTTAATTGGTGAAGACAAAAATGGTGTTCAAGGAAACATTGCTATTAGTTAATTGGTTAATAACAAGGAAGGAGTTGAAAACACATAATGACTGAGAAAGTTGCCGAAAATAAAAATGAAGGCCGATTCCTGGGATGGATTGATAAGCGGTATCCATTAACTGCGTTTTGGCGTCAACACTTATCCGAATATTATGCACCAAGAAATTTTAATTTCTGGTATTTCTTCGGGTCCTTTTCATTATTGGTTTTTGTAAGCCAAATCATTAGCGGTATTTGGTTGGTGATGGAATACACGCCAACGGGTGATCAATCATTCCAATCTGTGCAGCATATTATGCGTGAAGTTCGCTATGGATGGTTGTTGCGATTTATGCATACAACAGGCGCATCAGCATTTTTTGCTGTTGTGTATTTGCATATGTACCGCGGCTTGATTTATGGTTCATACAAAAAACCACGCGAATTGGTTTGGTTGGTTGGCATGGTGATTTATCTCATGCTGTTGTTTGAAGCGTTTACGGGTTATGTATTACCTTGGGGACAAATGTCTTACTGGGGTGCTGCCGTCATCACTTCTTTTGCGAGTGCGATACCGTATCTTGGGGACCTCATTCTTGTGTGGTTACGCGGTGATTTTAACGTTTCTGGTGTGACACTGCATCGCTTCTTTTCTCTTCATGTTATTGCTATTCCATTGTTGCTTGCTGTAATGATCTTTGTGCATTTGGTTGCATTGCATAAAGTTGGGTCTAACAATCCTGATGGTATAGAAATTAAAGACAAGAAAGATAAAGAAGGCGTACCGCTAGATGGAATTCCATTTCATCCTTATTACACGGTAAAAGATTTAGTGGGTGTCGTCGTGTTTTTAATGGTGTTTTGTTACATCATGTTTTTTATGCCGACTGCAGGCGGTTTGTTTTTGGAACCGGATAATTTTATTCCGGCAAATCCTTTACAAACTCCACCAGAAATTTCACCTGTTTGGTACATGACGCCTTTCTATGCGATGTTGCGTGCGGTGCCAAATAAGTTGTTCGGTGTCATGACGATGGCTGCTGCCATCGCACTCATGTTTGTGTTGCCGTGGTTAGATCGTAGTCGTGTGCGTTCCATTCGTTATAAAGGTGCGTTATCCAAAATTGCAATTGTCGTGTTTATTATTTGCTTTTGCGGATTAGGTTATCTAGGGCACGAAGGAGTGTCACCACTGAGAACTATCATGGCGCGTATATTAACGATTAGTTATTTCGGCTTCTTTTTATTGATGCCGTTTTATACTGCTATTGAAAAAACTAAACGTCTACCAGAACGGGTTACGGGATAGAAAACAATGCAACAACGAAATAAGGCAAAAGACGTAGGTTTCGAGAGAAGTCGAATGATGCGTTTTCTATTAGCCATCGTGTTAATTATATTTTCTGTTCAAATATGGGCAGATGAAGGTCAAGCGGGTTATGAATTGGTTTTATCTAAAGCACCAATTAATCGTCTTGATATGGAATCAATTAAACGCGGTGCAAAATTCTTTGCAACGACTTGTATGAGTTGTCATACCTTGGTTTATTTGCGCTATAACAAACTTGCGCAAGAAGCTGGGATTACTTATGACAAGATGCCTATCAATGTAACAACGTGGCCGAATGGTATTAAGCCACCTGATTTATCATTGGAAGCGAGCATACGCGGTGTAGATTGGATTTACACTTATTTGCATAGCTTCTACCAAGATAGCTCGCGTCCAACAGGCATGAATAATTTGTTAGTGCATAATACCGGCATGTCAGGCATCTTGGCGGCATATCAAGGCGATCAAGCGTTAGTGAAAGATCCCATGGCGAATGCTGATTTCAGAGGTCAGGTTGAATGGTATGACTTGGTTCAATTAACACGCCAAGGGACCATGACACCAGAACAATTTGATACGACAACGGCAGATGTTGTGAATTTTCTTTCTTACGCAGCAGAACCTTATCGTGCTGAACAAGAGCATCTTGGTTGGTGGGTAATCGGGTTTCTTGTTGTCCTGTTTTTCATGATGTATGCATTAAAGCGCGAATATTGGAAAGATGTAAAAAAACGTAAGGCAGAATAAAGTTGATTAATCCGCCATTATTGTAAGTTAAGTAATTCGTTGACAAAAACCTGTTCGTCCTGAGGAGGCGCGTTCTTTGCGCCGTCTCGAAGGGCTTACTATTTTACTGGCTTGTCCGCAAGCTCCAACTTTATGCTACTATCCTTAAAAATGTAATGTACAGCAGAGGCATGTTGTGGCAGTTTCTTTTAAGGAAATTCTCTATTTAATTATTGTCGCATGTCTTGCGCTGAGTTTTAATTTTTTTGCAATCAGTGTGGGCCAGCATACTTATTGGATTATGTTGGCTGCATTGATGTGTTCACTGCTCTTGTTACAAGATAATTTTAAATTCCATTTATACAGTATATTAATAACAGGTTTTTTAGCCGCAATATTTGTATCATTAAAAGTATCTTATTTTGCAGTACTGCCAGCATTGGCTGTTTATCTTGCTTTCATCACATTCATAGCTATGTTTGTCGGGCAGCGCTATCTAGCATGGTTTTTGCCATCATTTATTATTAATGTATGTGTTTTACTTTCTGTGTTATATCCCGCTGTGAATGAAAAGATTTATATAGGAAATTACTTGTTTGCCAATAACATTGCTCGCGGATTTTTTATTGCAGAAGGCGCATTAATTGCATGGATACCCCAAGTATTGTTATGGGGGAATATTTTTAGACGAGCAAATAAAATTATTTACAATGACTTTTATGGTGAAATTATTGCGGTGCTTGGTCTATTTCGCCAATTGAACAAAACAATTTTTGCTTGTTTTCTTGACCCAGCTTATCAAGAAAACATTTATCTGTTTGAAAGAAGAATACATGTATTTAAAAATAAGATTATAGAATCCACTTTGCAGTTGAGAAATTTATTACAAACAAAATATATAAGTAATAAAACTGAATTTGTGTATGCAGTTAATCATTTGGACTTGTTGTTTGATGTTGTCTTGCAATATGCACAATTAAGAAGGCGGGTAACGGACAATACAATTTTTGCTGTATGTGTTGCCGAGTTAACTGCTGTGCAAGATGAGATAGAAAAATTATTGTCTGATATGATTGCGACATTTCCACATAAAAAATATCATTTACGTGCCGACAATTTATTTGAAGCAATTAAACGTTTTGAAGAAATCTACCAAAATGTTTTACGCGTGACTTCGCGTGAACCGTTAGTTTTTTTGTTGTTCATTGCTAGTTTACAAGATGTTTGCAAAGAATTAGCTGCATTTTATACGGCTTTGCTTGCAATCAGACAGGATGATAAATATGGCAACCAACAAAATCATCGCTAAATTAATGATGTTGTTCCGGCTTCCGCATCAAATTCTGAGTGTGGGATTCAGTAATTTTACATTTAATTCATTCGCATTTAGACATGCAGCTAGCATTACTATTGCAATGGTGCTTGCTCTTGTTGTTAATTACTATGTTTCATTTAGCGAAACCGGTTGGCTTGTATTGGCCGCTTTTTTAGTGGGGCAAACTACTCGCGGTACACCTTTGCGTCAAGGATTCACTGCATTTTTTGCTATTAATTTAGCTTTTTTGCTAGCGATGTGTTTAGGCGTTATTTTCTCGCCATTCGAGGTTTTAATCTTAATAGCAATTATTTTTACTGCTAGTTTTCTCTTTGCATTATTTAATAGAGCAAGTAAAGAGAGAAATAGTTATCGATTTTTAATATTTGGCGTTTCTTTGTTGGCGGTTATTCCTATGCCGGAACAATCATGGCAATCAATACGTATGGCAGTCATCGATATTGCCATTGGTTCAGGGATAGGGATTTTGTGTAATCAATTTATATTTCGTATTAGTGTCGTGCGAGAATTTAGTGAAGGCATAACGCCGGTTTTGAAACAACTAAATAATTATAATACTGTATTGACCAATGCGTTAGTTAAAAAAACAGATGATGTAAGCGTGTTGTTGCAAGCAAAAATTCAAGTTGAAAAAATATTAGTTGTTCAGCAAGACATGTATCCTGAATGGATATACGAGGTTGGATTTAATCCAGGGCTTAGGTCTGGGTTTCGATTTTTTTTATTGACTATTGAAAGAGCCACGGAAATATTTTTTTCTCTTGATTATTATGCGTATCAAGAAATTAATAAAGATTGGTTGAAAATGTTGATTGATTCAATCGAATTTAGCATGGAAAAAAATAGCGAATT
Source organism: Gammaproteobacteria bacterium (assembly GCA_027356065.1). Taxonomy (GTDB): domain Bacteria; phylum Pseudomonadota; class Gammaproteobacteria; order DSM-16500; family DSM-16500; genus Aquicella. Next base: position 383 of record DAIEGU010000088.1, on the reverse strand, counting down.
AATTAAAATTTTAATAGCCTATTTTGCTGAAAATAAGTTGCTGGAAACGCATTCCGATTTTACATCTGATATTACTGCATTAGAGGTTACACTTAAAAAAATTGTACCAGATCAACTTGAATTATTAGACATTATGCCTGATTACATGATGTTGACGTCACTTGTTCGTGATATTAAAGATTTACGTCAATTGCTGCTGCAATTGGTAACAGCGTTACCGTCTTGATTTTTATTCTTATGCATGTTCATTGGTGGGTGGAAAATTTTTGTTCGTCATTGTTGTATAGGTTACGTAATTCGTTGATGGAAAAAATCCTCCCTGGCCCTCCTTTTGCAAGGCATTGTTGCATAATTCAAATGTGTCATCCTGAACAGGCGTTTTT
>DAIEGU010000086.1 GCA_027356065.1 Gammaproteobacteria bacterium | reverse complement strand
TACCGAGGATTTATTCAACGCATCAATCTCTTTTGCTATCTGACTGCTAATGTGCTCGTAGTAACTTGACAACAGATCTTCAATCGGCAATGGGAAGCGTTGCAGGAGTGGATATATCTCTTTTTCCACCCATTCTCTGGCCAATGATTTAGGAGGCGTTTGTTTGTAGAATGGTAGTTTATCTAAAAGAGCAACCAGAGTTGCATTAACTTCTCCTTGTTTGCCCATGTCTCCGCCTCTGTCAAAATCGAATCCTTTTTGTGTTGCCAGATAATTCAACACATAATTAAAAGCACTGACATCATAGGCAATGCGCTCGCCATTTTCTTCTACCGATAGATTGGCAAAGCCGCCCAAATTAAGACAAATAGCATGTTCAGGAAAAAGCAAACGGTCGCCAATGGGAACTAACGGGGCGCCTTGTCCACCTAAAGCAACATCTAACGTTCTGAAATCGGCCACGGTGGTTATTCCTGTAATAGCGGCAATGTGGGCGGCATTTCCTATTTGAAACGTGAAATGATTTTCGGGCTGATGAAAGATGGTGTGACCATGCGAAGCAATAACATCTACGTTTATCATGGACGAAGCGATAAATTTGTGTGCTTCTTCACCAAGAAAGTGGCCGTAGTGATCGTGAAGCATTAAAAATTCTTCTGCATTCAGTTGCTGGGCAGTGTCTAACTGCTGTTTTAATTCCTCACTGTAAGCAATGGTTGTTGTTTTCAGTAACCGGAAGCTCCATTTCGAATTCTGTTGTTCAAATTCGACAATGGCCAAATCCAATCCGTCGAGTGATGTTCCCGACATCATTCCTAAGGCGGTAATTTTCTTCATCTGGTTTTATTGAGAAAAGGGATATTCTGTTTTTTATCGTATGAATTTACCGCGAAAGGTAGTCATTTTTCCGTTTCTCCTGATTTTTAATTATGCAGTTTTAAAACAAAGAATTGATAATCATGCCATGAAGTATCCGTTTATCGTATGTCAAATTCATTAGAACAAATGGCACTTTTAGAGAGGAGTCAGAAGGATAGGTGAGAGATAAAATAATAGTTGACCTCCGCTGGCGCGGGTCTCCTGACCCGTGCCATGGAATATAATAAAAGATGTGCCATAGAAATTAAATAATATCGTGGAATTGAATATTCAAATAAGACATGAGCAGAAAATATAAATTTTATAATCCTGAAGGTGTCTATTTTGTATCCTTTGCAGTACAGAGTTGGGTAGATGCACTAACACGAAGTGAATATAAAGACATATTGATTGAAACACTTGATTTTTGCCAAAAAAACAAAGGATTGGAAATATTTGCATGGTGTATTATGACAAATCATGTACATTTAATTATCAGATCGAAAGAAGGATTTTTGTTGCCTGATATATTGAGAGATTTCAAAAAATATACAAGTCGTGCTATTATCAAAGCCATTAAAGATAATCCTGTTGAAAGCAGACAAGAATGGTTGCTGAAGCAATTTGAAACTAAAGAAGGATATCGTTTTTGGCGTGGGGATAATAAACCGATAGAGTTATGGAGTAATGCAGTCATTGATCAAAAGTTAAATTACATCCATCAAAATCCTGTAGAAGAAGGTCTGGTATTCAAAGCGGAAGATTATCGTTATAGCAGTGCTTGTGATTATGCAGGTGAAAACGGTATGTTGGATATATTGGTGATTAATTAACGGCACGGGTCAGGAGACCCGCGCCAGCGTGGGAAAACGGTATGTTGGATATATTGGTGATTAATTAACGGCACGGGTCAGGAGACCCGCGCCAGCGTGCGCTAAGCAGATCACGAAAACCGTATTCAATGTATAATGTAGTGAGTAATCTTGCCAATACATAGCTGCAAAAGTGTATATTTGCGCCTCTAAGATAAATTTATGATTTTAAAATACATCGACAACATAAACCAACGCTTCA
>DAIEGU010000066.1 GCA_027356065.1 Gammaproteobacteria bacterium | reverse complement strand
GTGGCATCAGCTGTTGGAACAACGTTACCTGGTGTTGATTCTTGGGCGGCAGCAGGACAGACTGCATTGACTATTGGTACAGCAGCAGTAGCAACGCAATTAGTCGAAATGGCTGCCGGCATACGCGATAAATTTGATGCAAATGCAGTTGGACTACAAGTATCCGAAGCATTAATTGGTTCTCAAATCAGTAGAGGCATACACGCTGAACTAGGCGAAACTACACAATCTATCGTTGTTGATAATGTTGCAAACAGCACAGCATCATCTTTACTAGGTCATGGCGTTACCGGTGCACCAATTGAAATACAATCGATTGCAGCGAATGCGGTGGGTTCAACTGTAGCCGGACAGATTAAGAATGATATATATCTGAAACAGCAATCGGAAAAAATAACTTCGAATCCGCAAAAATCTTCTTCATCACAAACAGCACTCGCTCCTAAAGCATCATCAAGCCAGGACGTTGCTGAGGCGGATGTAAAAGGTGTCAATGTAAATCGAGCAACGAAATGGAACAAGGAGAGTACGCAGAGAGTGTCGTGGAGAGATAAATATCTAGATAGAGAAGATCAAATCCGTAATGATGCTTTTGTTGATGAAGTAGCAAAACAAATAAGTGAAGGCTACGAGCATTTAAAACAAGATACTTTTGGAACGGTGGGTCGTTTTGGAAAATCAGTTGTGAATGGAGTTGAAACATTCCTGATGTCTACACCAAGACAAACTGCCAATGGCTTACGAAATGCATATGATGCATATCAACATGCAGATCCCGCAACACAGGGAAGAATGATAGCGAGAGGAGCTGTCGATTTTGCGGAAGGGGAACTAGCAAGCCTTGGTGTAGGAGGTGTAGCCAAAGCAGCTGGTATGGTTGGGAAGGCGGCAGATTTGGCTCCTTTTGCTTCAAAGTTGGGAACGTCTGGAGTAAGAGGAAAGGAGAATTCAGTACTAAGGCAACGAGTGCTTGATAATATTGCGGAAAGCCGTGCCGGACGTACTGATAGAAACGTGTCAAATTATGCTAATTTTTCGCGGAGAGCGACAGCTAGGGAGTTTTATGGTAAAAATGGATTTCCAGCTGTGGCAACCGAGGAATATATTCGAGGAATTGATTTTACTCAACCAGTCGAGTTAATCAATTTGACACAAGGAACTCAGGCTGTTCAATATACACTTCCAAATAGATCTGTAGGAAATTATTTTGCGCCCCCTGGAACATCTAGTAATAAATTAGGTATTTATACTTCAGGTCGATCCCCGACTACTTTTTTTGCAACTCAAGACGTAAAAGTTTTACAATCTACAGCGTCAGCTATGGTCGATGATTATTCTATGGCTCAGTATGGCTGGGAAATTGAGACAGAGGGTGGAGGAACGCAATATTTTAGCCCATCAAAATCTGCTTGGGAGAGAAGAGCATGAACAGACTTAAATATTTTGAAGATACGCTTAAACGCTGTGAGTCTGCGTTTAAGGCGGAGCCGAGTATATTTCCCTTAGAATGGATTATTAATCAATTAAGATATTTGATCGATGTAGAAAAAGGAAATATAAGTGATTTTTCTGAGTTAGATAAAATCAAAATTGGATGGATTGCAGTGCGCGAAATGGATGGTTATGAAGATAAAGATCTTATCAATGCTCTTTGTGTTATTTCAGAAGAAGCGAATAAAATGCTTTTAGAAAAAAAATTATCTAATAACAAAATAACAAAGAAGTAGTAATATGCAGACTTTAATTGGAAAGCCGTTAAATTATTCATATAACTTAATATCTTTAATAACAAAATTTATTGAATCAAAGAAAGATGTTAAAAAAGCATATTTAGCATGCATTCAGTACCCCGATCAAAAATATTTACCAAAGATATTAATTGGACTAGATGTTGTTGATGATATAAGTGGGATTATTTTAGAGTTACAAAGCCATCTAAATAAAAATAGACATAGTCTTAATGAGATTGAATTTACAGATGCTATAAACAGTCAATTCAAAGATTATTTTCTAAAAATTAATCCTTTTTATGAAAGATGTTAGGCATATCAAGGGTTTCACTTGAATTGGTAATGTAGATTTAATTTACGATGATAAAATTTAATTAAGAACCGAACCGGGGTCAAATACACACATTACCCACCAATGGGTGTAATCCCTAGATGAAATATTACGATTGTTTGGAAACATTTCAATAAATGGAGTTAGTAATGCAATCAATAGAACAAAAAGAAAATTTAATTATGATAAACAACACAAAAAATTGTTTGATATTTTAGATCAAGCTATAG
>DAIEGU010000053.1 GCA_027356065.1 Gammaproteobacteria bacterium | reverse complement strand
CACCTCGCACAAAAAACGTGCGGCTGGCATGACAAATTAAAAACAATTTGTTTATGTAGGCGTATTAGATAATTGCTGCGGTTGATTGGGTTCTGTTGTAGTTGTCGATGCAGCAATGAGCTGCACAATACCAAGCCCTTTGTAACTTTGCAAAATAGGCTGTCGTTGCACAATCACTGATACAATCCATGGATTTGAATATTTTGATGTGTCACTAAAGGGCGGTTGCCAAAAAGTGATTAGCATAGGCATTTCAAATTTATACGCATAAGCACCTGCGAGTATGCCCTGGGTGATAAGCTTAGGTGCATCGACAACTTGCGCTATTACAATCTGTTTATTTGAAGTAAGGCCAAGCAAGTTATCAGATCTTGAAAGTGCACGCATGTAATTCGCCCAACCATATCGAGTAAAATATTTTTGCGCATTTTGTAATTGCGAACGATAATTCACGTAATCATAAGAGTAAGATTTTTCTACTGCTTCAATTGTCCATGCAGTGACATCAGCAAGCGACATATTTGGCTTCTCAACCGGAACAATTTCTATTAATCGGCCCACATTATCTGTCGCAAAATATAACGGATGCGATGGGTTTTTTACCAAAAAATAAAGCACCCAAATCAAAAAACCTATCACGATAAGCGTCAAAGTAAATGTTGCCAACGCCAAAAAATGCAATCGCCTATAAAATGCGTTTCGAGAAAAAACGACTGCAAGAACACTCTTGCCATTCATATCAAGCACCGCCTCTATTCATCATCACAAATTGATCTATGCCTATTCCTGTCGGATTAATATAGGTAGGCACACGAACAATGGTGACAATAACATAGAAAGCACGTGTCGGTGCAGCATTAGCACTTTGATAGGTAACCAAAAATGGAATTTGCACACGCCAGGTGTAACCTCTGTCTGGCAAATCGCCTTGATTGGAAATAACAGGCGTACCCGCTACAACACTATTTACAATTAATTTATTTTTAACCACATCACCGACAACTTCGCCAACTTCGCTTAAATAATCAGCCCATCCTCCTTCAGTAAAAAATGGACGAGCAGCTGCTTGTTGGTCCTTGTAATTGTAAAAATCAAATGTATAAGCGAGCACTGCTGCTTTGCTTGCCCATTGAATAATCGTATCTGGCAGCAAATTGGGTTCTTCGAAGGGAGTCAATTTCATTCGTTGCCCAGTCGTTGGCATCAACGCTTGAAATTCTGGTAATGGCCTATGGAACATCTGATAAAGCACAACACAAACAGCGGCAGCAAAGAGAACAATAACCACCATCAAAACATAAATGACGTATTGATAATAGTTACGATAAAAACTGTTTTCTTGTGGTGTAGCTTCTTCTTGTATTTTTCTTTGCGTCATTTATCTCGCCCTAAACATTACGAGGCATTACTAAAATTTTGCCTTCCGTCGTATTAGCATAATACTGCTGTACAGGTTGAAATAAAACGAGGTAAATAATCGTAGCGATTAATACATAGATAATAAACAATGAACCGATGATCCAGCGCAAAATTTTCCGGAATTGGTCGCGATAAAAATCACTTTGTAAACGCGCAATTTCAAAACGCCGGCCTATCATAAATTGTGGCTCCGTAATATTCTTTGTTACAAACAGCTCATTGCTGCACGCAAGCTATACATATAATTTTTCTAGTGTGATTTCAATTCGGTAATTATCAGTGTCCCAGGTCAAAGAGCTTGTCTCAACTAAATGGGTGCCGCCATATCCTTCTGCATAAAGTACACGTGTATCTATACCACTTGCTGCAAGTAATTTTGAAACACGCTCAGCTTGCTGTTGTGAGAGCGCCAAATCCACTGCTTTAGAACCTGTTGCATCGGTATAAGCAGATACCTTAACTAACATTTTGGTGTATCTATTAATATATTGCGCTAATAAATCAAATGTTGAATAAGCTTGCGGTTTAACATTAGCCGTATTTTCATTAAAAATACGCGCCGAAGGTATAACAATTAAAATTTGATCGCCAAGTACAATAATGTTCGCGCCACGATTTTCTAATCTATCTTCTATCGTCGAATTGGTTTCTATATATGCGCCATAACTTGCGCCTAATATTGCACCAATCGCTGTACCAGGCAAAAACCCGACGCCCGGTGTCAATGCACCAGCCACACCTCCAGCAACACCGCCTATAATTCCGCCTTTTACTGATTGACTTGCATTTTGATATGAATCTCCAATATTGCCATCAGCAGCACCATTCACCATATCTTTGGTATGTTGCACGCCTTTATCAAAATTGGAAGCAGTATCGCGGGAAACATCAGAAGAAGCACATCCAGAAAGGACTAAACAAGCGCACAGTGAAAACAAAATCGGTAAAACCTTTTGCAACACAATTTATGCTCCCTCTTCTTGAGCTTTTTTCTTAAGAGATGTTACATAATCACATAACTCATTACCAATAGCCACCACTTCCTCGCTAGCCATTAGCATGCCTTCTATAGAGGGTGGGTAGTCAGTTGCAATTGACATATCTTTAAGAATTTCATTCGTCATAGGGCCTGCTTGCGAAGCAGATCTACCCATTAATCTTTCTAATAATTCAATCTTATCTTTAGCAATCGTTTTACTAATTAATGGTGCGCTAAATTTATCGAATTGCGCTGCGCCAACTAACGCTTTCACTGTTCCATCCAAATTCACTCTACTGAAAATATTGAGACGTCCATCTTCAGGTTCTTCAATAATATCTTCGATTTTTTCTGATGTCGTTTCATGTCGATTATGAAAAGCAAGCAAGGCAGATAAAGCACGCTCAATCGGATTTGTATCCGGCTGTGATGCAATTGAATCAGTAATAATTTGAATTTCCTCACCTTCATCTTGCGATACAGATGTGAAGACCTCTCCCGTATCAATCACATCTGCGAATTTTGTAATACGTTCTTCTAAATCTAACAAGGTACGATTAAGCGGCGCCTCCACTTTCAAAAATTGATTAAGACGCATACGCTCAGCAGGCAATGGATTAGCAAAAAACATGCGCGCACGTACAATTTTAGATTTGAAGAAAATATGCGCTTCACCTTCTCGCTGTTCTTTTAAATCGAGAAGATCAATACGTTGACGTTTTTCAGAGGATGCGCTACGGCTATCCATGTAATTATTTAGCAAGCTACCTGCGTTCGTTTGAAATGAATCGACTTTGGTTACATAAGATTCACCAGCAGTTTTTTGGAAGAACTCCCAAGTTTCATGCGGGTCTTCCAGCTTCATACAAATCTTGATGTTGGTGTTTGCACCAATAGATGCTGCTTCTTCTTTGGATGCTTTTTGAAACGCCGGTAAATCTTGTCCAGCAAAGATAACGGAGAACCCGAGTGAACGCGCTTGTGCTGGTACAACTGCAAATCCTTTCACCGCATAATAACCATATTCATCGAGAATACACATGTAAGGTGATGACGCATTGGTTGGTTTACGTGTGATAACTTCACGATAGGTACCTTCAACTGCATCACCTAAACCAGCTGCCATCATGGCTTTTAACGATGAAATAATTACTTTACCTAAGTTTGCCAATTCTTCTGGTGATTTTTCCAATGCAGGCAATAACACGACAAGAATACGTCGATTAAGTACCACGTCTTTTAAATCCACTTCAGCAAGATTAGTTCGAATGATGTGTCCATACGTGTCTGCAAGCGAACCGAATACACGTGTTAACTGCATGGTGATAAATCCATGCTGTTCTAATACTTGTGAACCTTGTTTACCTTTCTTTGAACGATCATAACCTGGTAAGTTGATAATGTAGTTTCTAATAGGCTCAAGAATTAAATCAGGCGCATCAGCAAGACTAACTGGCTCTTGATTATCGCGTGGAAACATTTTATCGAGTGCAATTGCTTCAAGACGTGGTAATTCGAAATAATTACGAATGGTATTTGCATCTAGTAAAATTTTACCTTTATCACGCATGTACACGAGTACTTTCATCAGTGCTTCAACGAATACAATTGCACGGCCTTTCCACATATCACTATCTGCGCTTTGCGAGCCTGAATCCATCAAACTGACAACAAGCTGAGATAACATGCTGGATGAACCAGTACAAAACGGGTTCATTGTGTTTGATAAACGTTTTTCCTGCGCACCCACAACGTCGCGTGCACCCGTCATGAAGTTAATCAGTAACAAGTCATCTTCACGTCCCATAGAGCGGCACATAGAAAACACTTTCGCAAATAATGAGTTGTCACCTTTACCATCTACGTAAAGAAATCCACTCGCTTGCACAAGTGCATTAAATGACAATGAAACCAAGGCTTCTGTTTTACCACTACCCGTTGAACCAAAGATGAGTACGTGAGTACGCATATCATCATTATTAAACCAAAGCTCATCATTGTTCGCCTTGCGATTACCAAAAAAGCTGATGCCACGTGCTTTGCGTGGCTTAGCTGAACCAGGAAGAGGATCGTTATAATCAAATGCCTGTGATCGCGATGGCATGCGAAATGGCAAACTCGACGTGCGTGTATAAGCATAAATAAACGTACAAACACCTACGAATCCAATGATTTCAGTAACCGCGGGAAAAAAGAATGCAAACATAGCGAAAGCAAACATCAAGACTGCGCTATTGACCGGATCTTTGAAGAAATCAACGACCTTCATGCCTAGCGTGCGAGTATCACGCAATAGCAACTGCGGTGAAAGTTCGTGCTGTTCTTCTAGTCCACGTAGAGGCATCGTTTTGCTACCTTTACAATACTTAAATTTTTAGATTCCGACTCTTATTGTCGGGACAACATGAGTCACACTCATGCTAACTCATCGTCTCAGTTTCATCAGGACGATAAACAATTTCTTTTAATGCGAGATCCAATGCATTGGTTGCTTCTTCAACGGTGGGAACCAATAATTTTCTTCCCGCTTCTTTTTCTGCAACCCAATGTGCAAATACACCTGCTATTTCTACAAACGGCGTTTGCCTACCCACCGTATTTAGTACATACCATAATCGTCTATCAAGTGGCTTTAGCCACAAAAAATCGGCGGAAGCTTGCACACCATCCTCACGTGCTCCTTGTAACATGGAAGCCATCACAGTCAATACATAGGCATGAGATTCTGTAATTTGTTTTACTAATTTTGTGTTTTCATGTTTTTTTAATAATTCGGTAACACCCGTCATATTTAGTTTTGACGTTGACGAGGCACTCAGTTGCGCTAATATTTCTGCAGCTGGTTTACTATCTGCATTAATGCGTGCAGCAAATACTGCAAATAATGCGCGTACATGAGGTGGTAATTTATCAGCGCCTCTCCACAATGCACCGAGTTGAAGTGCAAAAACTTTATTTGCCGCACCTCTTCGCAATACAACTTCAACTTTGTCCCAATCTTTGCGAGACATTCCTTCACGACGTTCGGGACGAACTTCATCTATCAAATGAAAACTCTTACAAAACTGCATAGGCAACATCGCCATTGCCCAAGGGCCTTTATCAATATCAATCTTAAGTAAATCAAGATCAACAATGGGCGCAATTTGCGGCCAGTTTGTTTTTTCTAATTTAGCTAAATCTAGCATGCTGTATACATGCCTAAAGACTCGCGTTGTATTTCCGAGATAAACAACAACAGCCAATGCAATTAATAAGAGCACAATAGGATAGCGCAACCAATCACCGACTGAGGCACCTAGCGCTACGACATCTTCAAATTTAACTGTGCTTGGATTTGCAATTACTGACTTAATTGAAGATTTAAGATCATTAAAATGACCTTCATTAAAGATACTTATAAGGTCAATTTCATAAAGCTTAGCAGTAAGATAAATCTTAACGATAGTGGTTTTAAACGCATACCAAATACCGCCTATTAACGCAAACGCAGCGGCAATACCCCATATCATGCCGGCTGAATTATCTGATGAATTAGATTGTTGAGGGGCAGCCATAGTGCAACCTCTTCTCAGTATTTACTGAACATCCCTTTAATTATAGATGATTTTATCCAAACAAGAGCGAGCCAATCTTGGGAAAAAACTTAGAATCATCATGTTACAAGGTGAATATGTGGCCATATCCACCTGATGCCTATTCTAGTATTCTTCTTCCTGCTTTTGCTGTTTTTCCTTGATCTCATCCAATGTTTTGCAATCGATACATAACGTTGCAGTGGGCCTTGCTTCTAAACGACGTAATCCAATTTCTACACCGCAAACTTCGCAATAACCATAATCTTTTTCTCGCACTAACTCTAAAGACTCTTCAATCTTTTTCAAAAGCTTACGTTCTCTATCACGCGTGCGCAGCTCTAAGCGGAAATCTTCTTCCTGGCTCGCTCTATCATTTGGATCAGGATAATTAATTGCTTCCTCTTTCATATGAGTAACAATTTTATCTCCGCCTTCTAAAATGCGTTGGCGCAAAGCCATTAAGATATTTTTAAAATGTTCTTGCATCTTTGGGCTCATATACTCTTCAGTCTTTTTTTGTTTATAGGGAGCAATTCCCAAGACATCCAAGCTCGGCTCCAAAATATCTTCCTCTTTAGTTGCCATAATGATTTCTCCTACCTGAGATTAATTGTAGTCCAAGTTTGACAGCTATACCAAAAAAAACCTTGTCATCGCAAATAAAATCTCTTCAACGGAAACAATAACCTAGAGTAACGCGCTCATAATTTAGCAAATCACCTACAGATTGCACCTTGGTATAACCATCAATTTGCAAAATTTCCCTTATAAGAGGCGCTTGTTTGAAGCCATGTTCGATGACCAAACACCCACCAGATAACAAATGATTTCTAGCGGAGCTGCTTATAATACGTATTGCATCTAATCCATCCTGACCTGAAAGAAGTGCTGCTTTTGGTTCAAAAGCTAAGCCTTGCGCGTAACTATCCCATTCATTTTCAGCGATGTAAGGTGGATTACTCACGATGACATTGAAATCAGCTACATTTAGCGCTTCACACCAACTTCCTTGTGCAAAAGTAACATTATCAACATTGCATGCACGTGCATTTTTTTCTGCGACAAGTAAAGCATGTTCACTCACATCCGTTGCAACAATTTTCCATGTCGGCCTTTCATGACCGAGTGCAAGTGCAATTGCACCACTACCTGTACCTAAATCAGCTATCTTCAACGATTCATGATTAGCATACAGTGATAATACCGTTTCAATAATCAATTCTGTTTCCGGCCGTGGTATTAACGTGTCCGCCGTCACTGTCAAATTTAATGACCAAAATTCACGTGACCCGATAATGTATGCAATAGGTTCCTGTAAAACACGTCTATTCACATAGCTATCAAATAACGCTATGGTTTCGACTGATAATTTATCTTCAGGCCATGCATGCAAATAACTGCGTGGCTTCTGTAAAACATGCGCAAGCAAAATTTCCGCTTCTAGTTTTGCATCCTCTTGCAAGAATGTTTCTGCTCTTTTTAATTGCGCGCGAATAGTGGACATGCTTATTCGCCAAGGGATGCGATTAAATCTGCATTATATTCTTGCGCCAGCGCATCTATAATCGGACTTAATTCACCTTCCATAATTTGTGGCAATTGATAAAGCGTCAAGTTTATGCGGTGATCAGTGATACGTCCTTGCGGATAATTATAAGTACGTATACGTTCAGATCTATCACCCGTTCCCACTAAGCTACGTCTCGCTTCTGCTTGCTGCTTTTGCTGCTTATCTCGTTCAGCAGATAAAATTCGCGCTTTCAACAGCGACATAGCACGTGCGCGATTTTTATGTTGCGAACGTTCATCTTGGCATTCAACAACTGTTCCCGTTGGAAGATGAATAATGCGAATGGCAGAATCGGTTTTTTGCACATGCTGACCACCTGCGCCTGATGCACGAAATGTATCAATGCGTAAATCTGCAGGATTAATATCGATGCTTTCAATTTCTTCGAGTTCGGGCAAGATAGCTACCGTACACGTTGATGTGTGAATCCTACCTTGCGCTTCTGTTTCTGGTACGCGTTGTACACGATGCGCACCGGATTCGAATTTAAATTTAGAATAGGCACCCTGACCAATAACACGCATGATAATTTCTTTATATCCACCATGCTCACCTTCACTTTCACTCATGATTTCAATTTTAAAACCTTGCGCTTCAGAATAACGCATATACATACGGCTTAAATCACCTGCAAAAATAGCTGCTTCATCTCCACCTGTGCCAGCACGGATTTCCAAAAAGATATTATTTTCATCATGAGGATCTTTGGGCAGTAATGCTAATAACAATTCCTCATCCAAGCGCACAAGTGCTTCTTCGACTTGTTTAATTTCTTGTTTAGCAAGCTGCTGAATTTCAACATCATCTTCCTCTAGCATGATTTTCGCATCTTCCATTGCTTGCAAAGATTGCTGATATTGATTGTAAAGCTCTACATGCGGTTCAA
>DAIEGU010000042.1 GCA_027356065.1 Gammaproteobacteria bacterium | reverse complement strand
TGTCGCAAATTAAAACGATTAAAGCACGAGAAATTTTAGATTCACGTGGAAATCCTACTGTTGAAGCAGAAGTTATTTTAACAACGGGAGAAATAGGTCGTGCCGCGGTGCCATCGGGTGCATCAACAGGATCTCGGGAAGCGCTGGAGAAGCGCGATAATGATAATAAGCGCTATCTTGGTAAAGGCGTTAAGCATGCTGTTGCATTTATTTGTAATGATTTGGCGAAAGCATTGAAAGGTTTTGAGATCACCAATCAACATGAAATTGATGATGCAATGCTTGCGTTGGATGGTACTTCAAATAAAGGGAAATTTGGCGCAAATGCGTTGCTTGCAGTTTCACTTGCAACTGCAAAAGCAGGTGCTTTGAATGCTAAGTTGCCACTCTATGCATACATTGGTTCGCATGCAAATTATCTACTTCCTGTACCCATGATGAATATTATTAATGGGGGTGCACACGCAGATAATAATTTAGATATTCAGGAATTTATGATTATTCCGGCAGGATTGCCTACTTTTTCTGACGCTTTACGTGCTGGGACTGAAATTTTTCACCACTTAAAACAATTACTGAAAGCAAAAAATTATAATACGAATGTGGGTGATGAAGGTGGTTTTGCACCCGATTTGCCAAATCAAAAAGCGGCCATTGAATTAATATTGGAAGCTGTTGTGAAAGCAGGGTATCGTCCGCAACAAGATATTTATTTAGGTTTGGATGTTGCAAGTAATGAGTTATATCGTGATGGCAAATATCATCTTGAAGGTGAAAAATGCTCATTATCTGCTGATGAATTCATTGATTATCTTGAACGTTTTGTTAATGAGTATCCTATTATCAGTATCGAAGATGGTATGGCAGAAGATGATTGGGCGGGATGGGAAAAATTAACGCGACGTTTAGGTACGCGTACACAATTAGTTGGCGATGATTTGTTTGTGACAAATACGTTGTTGCTACAAAAAGGCATTGATATGCATATAGCAAATGCTATTCTCATTAAACCAAATCAAATTGGTACATTATCAGAAACGCTAGCAGCTATTTCATTGGCTAAAAAAGCGAAATTTAATACGATTATTTCACATCGTTCTGGTGAGACAGAAGATACAATGATTGCGGATTTAGCTGTGGCTACAAACGCAGGCCAAATAAAAACAGGATCATTGTGCCGAACAGATCGTGTAGCCAAATATAATCAATTGTTGCGTATCGAAGAAGAGCTTGGTAATAAAGGTCAATATGCTGGTAAAAGCGTATTTGATCAATTTACTCAAAAGAAAACAGAACGAGTAAGTAGCGAATGAATCGCTTAAATATATTAGCTGGATTATTTATTATTGTGCTTTTTGCATTGCAATATCGTTTGTGGTTTGAATCAGGCGGTATGCGCGATATGATGAGATTAAAGAAAGTATTAGCGGCTCAAGAAATTGAAAATGACAATTTTAAAAAGCGTAATGACGAACTTTTATTTCAAATCGAGCGCTTAGAAAACAGCCAAGATGCAACAGAGTCACGTGCACGTAATGAGCTTGGTATGGTAAAGAAAAACGAAACATTTTATCAGATAGTAAAGTGAGTATTTGAATGAAGATTTTAATTAGTAATGATGATGGTGTACACGCTCCCGGCTTAGCAATACTTGCAAATGCACTTGGAAAAATCGCAGACATTACTGTTGTTGCGCCAGATCGTAATCGCAGCGGTGTCAGTAACTCGTTAACATTAGAGCATCCGTTGCGTGTTGTGACTGCAGTAAATGGATTTTATAGTGTAAATGGAACGCCAACTGATTGTGTGCATCTTGCTATCACGGGTTTGTTAAAAGAAATGCCAGATATGGTCGTGTCAGGAATTAATGAAGGATCAAATTTAAGTGATGACGTGCTTTATTCAGGGACCGTTGCAGCCGCAACTGAAGGACGTTTTCTTGGATTGCCATCGATTGCAATATCATTGGCAGGCCCTCGTTGTGAACATTACGATACTGCTGCGCAAGTTGCAAAATTACTCGTTGAACATTTACGTAATCAACCATTAACAACGGAAACTATTTTGAATGTAAACGTACCTGATGTTCCATTCTCAGAATTGAAAGGCATACAAGTTACTCGATTAGGTACACGTCATCAAGCAGAGCCAACCATTAAAGCAACTGATCCGCGAGGTAGAAAAATTTATTGGGTGGGGCCACCGGGTCTTGAACAAGATGCAGGTCCTGGTACTGATTTTTATGCAGTCAACATGGGTTATGTATCTATTACTCCTCTGCATGTAGATGTGACGCATTATAAAATTTTAGATGAATTATCAGGATGGGTCCAGCCATTGCAAGTGGGATGACATGAAATTGAGTGCAGGGAAGCAAACTTTATTGATCTTGATATGTATTTCATTGGTTGCTTGTGCAAGTGATGCAAATTATGCGCCAGTCACAGACATTACAACAATTGAGTCTATTCCTAAAACGGGTACTCATCAAGCGCTGCAACGTGAAACATTGTATGAAGTTGCATGGCGTTATGGATTAGATTATCGCGAATTAGCTGCACGTAATCAGATAAAATCACCTTATGCTGTTGAAACTGGGCGAACAGTTTATTTGCGTGGCAAGAAAATACAAAAAACATATTCTGAAATTAAATCTGAGCCTAATTTTGTCGTGCATGCGTGGATTTGGCCGGCAAAAGGAAAAATAATTAATACATACTCTGCTATACATCAAGGAATTAATATCGCCGGAAATGAAGGTGAAGTGATAGTCGCTGCTGCACCAGGCAAGGTTGTTTATTGCGGCAGAGGGCTTAGAGGCTATGGCAATTTAATTATTATTAAACATAACAGTTTGTATCTTTCTGCTTATGCGCATAATAAAGTGGTTTATGTAAAAGAAGGCAATTGGGTCAAACAGGGACAAAAAATTGCCGAAATGGGCGAGACAGGTGCAGATAGGACCATGCTGCATTTTGAAATTAGACGCGCTGGTTTGCCTATTAATCCAATCCCTTTATTAGAGTCTGTTTACAATTGATGTATGCTGGAAAATAAGATCCTAATTTAAATGACCTAACATTTTGCTATAATGAAAGTTTCTTCCATTGAGGTCAGCATGCCAAGAAAGAAGAAAGGTAAGGAAAATCACTCTGGTGAAACCAGTAATGATGATAAAGAAATCCTTCTTGAAGAGGACATGGAGCCTACTAGCGCTGATTTGGCTGAAAAAGATGTTCATGTTAAGCATGTCGATGATAATTCTAAAGATGAAACAGGATATATAGAAAGAGAACGATTTCAAGCTTTAGATCCGACTCAAATGTATTTGAAAGAGATTGGATTTTCTCCTTTGTTATCAGCAGAAGAAGAAGTTTATTATGGCCGCCTGGTACGCAAAGGCGATCCTGCTGCACGACGCAAAATGATTGAAAGTAATTTGCGATTAGTCGTTAAAATTGCGCGCAGATATTATAACCGCGGACTAGAGTTTTCAGATTTAATCGAAGAAGGCAATTTAGGTTTATTACGCGCTGTCGAAAAATTTGATCCTGAACGCGGATTTCGCTTTTCAACGTATGCAACATGGTGGATACGCCAAACGATTGAGCGGGCCATTATGAATCAAACACGCACGATACGTTTGCCTATTCATGTATTGCGTGAATTAAACGCGTGTTTAACTGCGCAGCGTGAATTGATGAAAAAGCAAAGCCATGAACCTTCTTATCATGACATTGCGGAAGCATTGGATAAATCGGTAGATGATGTCAAAGACATGATGGAACTCAATGAACATATGATCTCGCTTGATATGCAAGTAGCGGGTGAAAATTCAAGTGGAAAACCGTTGGTGGAAGCGCTTGCCGATAAAAATGCGTTAGATCCTGCTGATGAACTGGTTAATCAACATATTCATGAAAGTTTGGAAAAATGTTTACAAGAATTAAATGAAAAACAACGTGAAGTGTTGTCTCGACGTTTTGGTTTAGGTGGGCATGAACGAGAAACGTTAGAAGAAGTAGGGAAAGCGGTGGGATTAACACGTGAACGTGTGCGTCAAATTCAAATGACAGCGTTAAAATCATTGCGTGAAATCATGCTTAAGTATGGATTGAGCAGCGATATTTTTGGGTAATCTCACGCGCCACAATTGCCCCCACCCTGGCCCTCCCCCCTTGCGAGGGTGGGGCGATTGTGGCGAATACAGAATCACATAACGTATTAAGCAGCAATGACGCTTGCTATCAAGACGCTAAATCAAATGTAGTTGTTAATTTCTTTTCAACCAATTTATTTTTTAACTTAACGTAGATAGGTAAACCATTGCGATAAGGCGGATAATCTTCGCCTTGAATAAGTGGAGATAAATATTCACGACAAGCAGCGGTAATTCCAAACCCATCTTCAGTGATATATTCTTTTGGCATTTTTCTTTCTACATTGGCTACTTTTTCAAGTGGTGCTTCGCCAATTTGCCAATTGTAAGTCGGTCCTTTCTCGCGAACGATGATAGGCATAATCGCGTTTTTACCTGCAAGCGCAAGTTCAACAGCAGCTCGGCCGAGCGCATAAGCTTGCTCAACATCTGTTTTTGAAGCGATATGTCTTGCTGAACGTTGTAAATAATCAGAGAGTGCCCAGTGATATTTATATCCAAGATTTTCTTTAATTAATTTGGCTATAACGGGAGCGACACCACCTAATTGTTTATGACCAAATGCATCTACCAAACCTGATTCAGAAATAAAATTGCCTTCTTCATTTTTCACACCTTCAGATACAACAATAGAGCAATGATCATATTTTTTTACGCATTCTTGCACGCGTTTTAAAAATGCAGCTACATTGAGTGGGACTTCTGGAAATAAAATGATATGAGGAGAATCGCCTTCTTTCTCGCAGGCCAATCCACCTGCTGCTGCAATCCAACCTGCATGTCTACCCATCACTTCGAGAATAAAAACTTTTGTTGAGGTGAGTGCCATAGACGCAACATCCATACCTGCTTCACGAATGGAAACAGCCACATATTTTGCAACTGAACCAAATCCAGGTGAGTTATCGGTAAAAGGCAGGTCGTTATCAATGGTTTTTGGAATTCCAATGCAAGTAATTGGATAACCAAGTTCTTTACTGATTTGCGAAACTTTGTAAGCAGTATCTTGAGAGTCACCACCACCGTTATAAAAAAAATAACGGATATTATGCGCGCTGAATACTTCTACCAGGCGTTCATATTGTTTGCGAAACTTTTCTATCGGGCCCAACTTATGTCTGCAAGAACCAAATGCACCAGCAGGTGTATGACGTAGTGCTGCAATGTCAGCTGCAGATTCAAGACTAGTATCAATTAAATCTTCAGTAAGAGCGCCAATAATACCGTTGCGTGCTGCATAAACTTTACCAATTTTGTCACTGTGTTCACGTGCAGCTTCAATGAGGCCGCAGGCTGATGCATTGATGACGGAAGTAACACCCCCTGATTGTGCATACAGCGCATTAAATTTTTCCATAGAGAAGACTCCAATAGCTGTTTGAAAGGCTTAAAAGTATACGCTTTGGATGGGGATATCAACAATAGGAGTAGAGGCAAAAAAAACCCGTATTAGATGGGAGGATCTGATACGGGAGGAATGCTCAAGTGATCTGTCTCGGGGAGATACGCTTGAGAAGTCTTACTCTTTCTTATAATTGTTTTAATTGGTTAATGTTCTTTATCAGCGCGTATTGATGGATGTTTTTAAAAAACAAAGAACGTTGCAGTTCTTGAATTTGTTGTGCACTTGCTAAAATAAAATTTGAATTCAGTTTATTCGCTAAGCGCAATACTTCAGTGCGTATTTTGCCTGAAATTAGCCATTGATCTTTTTTAGCAACACATAAATGTTTACCTACTTGAGTCAATGAATGCTTTGCTTCGTCATAATATTTATCAATGAGTATGCCCATTGAAGGGATATTAAAATAGCAGGTTGGTAAACGTGGGATGACATGAACCAAGCTTAATCTAATATCCATTGATGAAGTATGTTCGGCATTAAAAGCTTTTTGAATTTGCAACACTTCGTCCTCGGTGATGGCGTTTGTTACTACTAAAACTTGCTTCCTTTGTTCCATGGCTGCTATCTCCTTTAACACTTATTTTTATCCGTAATAATTTAATGAGGGATACTAATCATCTCACTAAAAAGTGCTTATAAAAATTGGGATTAAGCCATAAGAAGCTACTTGGATACACCTAGCTACCTCAGGGTAAATACCATGAGGTAAGTACTAATTTGATTCAGGTTTGATCAAACTAGATTTTGAGCAATTATTCCTCTTCAACAACCTCCTCTTGAATGCTATTGGTAAGTACTAGTTTTACCAATTCTGGAACGGATCTGACCCCCATTTTCTTCATGACCGAGGCGCGATGTGCTTCTACTGTTTTAAGCGAAATATTTAATTCGGCAGAAATTACTTTATTGGGTTTTCCTGCTACAATTCCCTGCAAAACTTGTACTTCTCTAGGCGACAATAAAGCGAATTTAGCGCGAGCTTGGGCACATTCTTGTCGTTTCTCACGATTGGCTTTATCAATGCGCAGTGCCTTATTGATGCTTTCTAATAACACCTGATCATTAAAGGGTTTTGTTAGAAAATCGATTGCACCTGCTTTCATTACACGTACTGCAAGAGGCACATCACCGTGGCCACTAATAAAAATAATAGGTAGAGTTGGCATGCCTTGTTCGTTTAATTTTAATTGCAACTCAGGCCCGCTCATACCTGGCATACGAACATCTAACAATAAACAACCGTGTTGCTGAGCATCATATTGATCCATAAAATCTTGTGCTCGCACAAACGTTTTTACTCTTAAACCGATAGATTCAATAATCCACGATAACGATTCCACCATTGCCTGATCATCATCTATGATGTAAACGATTGGCTCAAGTGTAGACATATTTTTATGCTCCATTTTTAGATCGAAATTGGTAATGAAAACCGTATCCAGCTACTCGTATTCAAATTTGGGTTAATTGTAAATTGGCCGCCGTGTGCTTCAATGATTGAGCGGCAAATAGCGAGTCCCATGCCGCGTCCATGTGCTTTGGTAGTAAAAAATGGCGTGAAAGCTTTCGAAATAATTTCCTTTGAAAATCCGGGCCCTGTATCACTTAAGGTAATTTCAATTGTTTCTGGCCGTATAGTCTTTGTTTGTATATGTATACGTTTTTCTTTTATATGGCTTTGTTGCATAGATTCAATTGCGTTTTGAATTAAATTAAGCAGTACTTGCTGAATTTGAATTTTATCGATGAAGATTTGTGGAATATCTTTATCGAAAGAAAAATCAATTTTTGTTTTAGAAATGGTTAATTCATTTTTCATGAAACTTATAGTTTCGCGTACCACATTATTAATTTTACATCCTGTCTTAACCAATTGGCCTTTACAGAAAAAATTTTTCAACCGTTGAACAATTTCACCCGCACGTTCAGCTTGCTGGACTGCTTTTTGCATAACATGACGTAATTGATCTTTATCATGTGAACTATTTTCTAAATGTCTTACGCAACCGCGCGTATAGTTAACAATAGCGCCAAGTGGCTGGCTAATTTCATGGGCCATACCAGATGCCATTTCTTCCATTGTGCTTAAACGGAAAACATGAGCTAATTGCTGTCCGCGTAAACGCGCTTTTTTGTCTAATACTCTATCGGTAATGTCACGGGATGCTAATTGAATTTCATTGATGATACGGCTTTGTTCATCAATGATTAATCGGATATTGCTTTCAAACCAGCGAAACTCACCTTCTTTACGTTTTATACGGTAAACGATAGGTTTGTTATGCGTATTTTCTCGACGACGAGTAAATATTTTTTTGATTTTGATTAAATCATCATGATGAATCAGTTTATAAATATTTTTTCCAATCAAGTCATCAGGATTATAACCAATAGAACTTTTACAAGCGGGTGATACATAAAGAAAGTTGCCGCCAGGTGTATGTCTTGAAATAACATCCGTCGCATTTTCAGCTAATAAGTGAAATCGTAACTCACTTTCACGCAGTTTCTTTTCTGTTAACTCTAAGTTAGTTAATGTTTCTAGTAGAACTGTATTTGCGCTCCAAAATCCCGATAATAAATGTTTGAGCTGATCTGCGATGCTATTACGTGCTTTATATAAATCTTCTTCGATTTTTTTATGAGGAGAAATATTTTGATGCATGAGTAATGCAATTGCACGATGTTGATCGGATGGGACTAATGGAGATAAAAATGATCTGCAACTACCGCGTATGCCGTTTTTACGGATAAAAATAGTTTCTTCTTGCCATTTTTTTTGGTGAGAATTTATTTCTTGTATCAATTTAGGAAAGGGATAGTTACGGTCGTAAATAAAATTGATGGAGCGGCCGAGAACTTCCTTTTTTGAATAGCCAAATAAATAGGCCGCTCCCGCATTCCAATTGATGACGCGACCCGCTTTATCAAGCAGAATAGCGCTATCCATTATGGCATCAAACAATCCTTGGTTTTCCATCCGCTTATCCTTTGCGGGTTTTCATAAATTTGATAATAATATCACATTCATAAAAAGAGGTGAAAAATATGCGAGTACATATTTTAGGTGTGTGCGGAACATTTATGAGCGGCATTGCAGTTCTTGCCAAACAGAGTGGGCATGAAGTGACTGGCTCTGACATGAACGTATATCCGCCTATGAGTACTCAGTTAACTGAACAAGGCATTAAATTAATAGAAGGATATGATCCAGCTGATATCGATAAAAATGTGGATTGTGTCATCGTGGGAAATGTTATTAAACGTGGTAATCCAGCGATGGAATACGTGATGGAAAATGGTATTCCTTATATCTCAGGGCCTGAATGGTTGGCGAAAAATGTACTGCAAAATCGTTGGGTTTTAGCTGTATCTGGCACACATGGTAAGACGACGACAACGAGTCTTTTGACCTGGATACTAGAATCAGCAGGCTTAGAGCCTGGTTTTTTGATTGGCGGTGTACCAGAAAATTTTGGTGTTTCGGCAAAACTGGGTAAAAATCCATTTTTTGTGATTGAAGCTGATGAGTACGACAGCGCGTTTTTTGATAAACGATCCAAGTTTATTCATTATCATCCTAAAACGTTAATCCTGAATAATCTTGAATATGATCACGCGGATATTTTTCCTGATTTGGCCGCTATTAAACAGCAGTTTCATTATCTCGTCAGGACGGTGCCCGGAAATGGGCTAATCGTGCATCATGATGAAGAGCCAAATCTCGCTGATGTTTTAAATATGGGTTGTTGGACAAAAACGGCAGTATTTGGTGGTAAAGGTGAATGGCAAGCAAAGTTAATTGCTAAAGATGGCAGTGTTTTTGCCCTAATACAGTCTGGCAAAGTAGTGGGTGAGGTGCATTGGAATTTATTAGGGAAACATAATGTTGATAATGCACTAGCTGCGATTGCAGCAGCTCATCACGTTGGCGTTGATCCACAAAAAGCGATAGCAGCCCTAACGCAGTTCAAAAATGTTAAGCGTCGCCTGGAAATCAAAGGTATGGTAAGAGACATTGTTGTTTATGACGACTTTGCACACCATCCAACTGCAATTGCAACGACGCTTGCAGGTTTACGTGCAAAAATCGGCGATGAGGCACGTATGATCGCTGTGCTTGAATTTGGTTCTTTTACTATGCGTTCCGGTGTGCATAAAGATAAAATGCGTGATGCTTTGCAGGATGCTGACATGGTTATTTGCAAAGGAACAGATGCTGATTGGGGATTAAATGCTGTGCTTGATAAATTTAAGCAACCGACAGGGCTTTTCCCAGATGTAGAGGCTTTGATTCAAGATCTTGTACCCAAACTACAAGCAGGCGATCATGTGGTGATAATGAGTAATTCTGGATTTGGTGGTATCCATAAAAAACTGTTGGATGCGATAGAAAAACGTTGAATTCCGATCCGATGGGGATTCTCAAGGGGAGAAGCGGTAGCTCTTCCCTTGAGTCGCAAGCGCGAATTCATTTCGCGCGAAGCGATATAAACATTATGTAATTCTGGATTTGGTGGTATCCATAAAAAACTGTTGGATGCGATAGAGAAAAAATAAGGATTTCAAATGGAAGAAGATACAGAATCTAAAGTAACATTTTCCAAAAAAGGCGTTTGGCTAGGATTGATCGCTTATATTGTTCTGATTTTAATAGTCGCAATTATTTTTTTATTTGGCTAGGTAATAACACACTCATGAAAAAGCATAAATTTATCGTCACAGCACATCCAAGTTATGTGCAACTGCAATCCGATTTAGAAAGTCAAAAATTTGTCTGGTCGTATGAAATCACGATTAAGAATGAAAGTGATGAAATCGTGCAGCTGTTACATCGATTTTGGCGAATTACAGATATGACTGGTAAAGTTGAAGAAGTGCATGGAACGGGAGTCATTGGCTTACAGCCGTTAATTAAGCCTGATAAACAATTTACTTATACGAGTTATTGCCAGCTTGCTACCCCTCAGGGAACCATGGAAGGGCACTATGAAATGCAAAATATAGATGAAGAGCGCTTCAGTATAGAAGTACCAAAATTTGTATTGTCAGCACCTTCATCGATAACGGGTTCATTTCGATCAAAATTACATTAAATTTATCTTCTAATTCAATGCTACAGCTAGCTTAGCTCAAGGAATGCTTTTATGCTAAGGTAGCTGCTTAACTGTCGTATCAAAATACTGCAAACCAATCTTTGAGGTTTTTATGACACTGACTGAATTACGTTATGCGCTGATGCTCGCAAAAGAGAAACACTTTAGTAAAGCTGCTAAAGCTTGTTATGTTAGCCAGCCTACTTTAAGTGTTGCGATCAATAAATTGGAGATTGAATTAGGCATTTCCATCAATTTAAAACAAACCGTGGAAGGCACTTCACTTGAAACTATCAGACATATGGTTGCGTCTGGTATGGGAATCACGGTGTTGCCTTATACAGCAACGCAAATTGAATTTTACAAATCTATTCTCTGCACTAAACCATTCAATGGAAAAATTCCACAAAGACGCATAGGCGTTGCTTGGCGTGTTAGTTTTACTCGGCCTAAAGCGATCGATGCATTAATCCAAGCGCTTCACATGAGTGCCATGCAGGGCATTTGTTTATTGCCTACATAAATAAAATAATGCGTTAAAAGAGATTTACATTCTACATAAAGTCTACTTAGAATCTGCAAACTTTATATGGAAATAAGCATAATTAAATGAAGTCATTTAAAAATCATTCATTTTTTTATAACAAAACATTAAATAAACGACGCAATCGTACAAGGTTTGAGGATAACATAACAGCAAGTATTTCAATGCCGCCCCACCTTTTGTTTCCAATTTCTTCAAGGCACCCAAAATTATTTCAAACCGAAGATTTTATGAAGAAGCGAATCATTGCTAGTAGTGATCTTATTTTTCAGCATGCAGAGCGTCGCGTGCTTTTGCTTTTTTATTCATTCATTGCGTTTTATAACAAAAATGTCGAAATAAAAAGAGGGCGTACAATTGAACAACACGGTATGGGTTCAAAAATAAATGACACAGCTGCTTGTCATCATTCTTTGTTTCCCAATTTTATAATTAAAAATAAACAAACATCTGATGATAGTGATTTTGAAAATACCCAATTCGCTAGGTCATTAAATATGATAATAGAGCAGCCGACTCTTGTTAATATATTTGATAACCATTTAGAAGGTGGAGGTAACTCATTTGTCATGACGAATGCCTTAAATCTTATTAATCAAGTATCGAACAATAATTTAGATCCAATTCTTGCCATGAATGATTTTTTTCCAAGTATGAATAATTTTTTTACTGGTTATCACGCATTTGTAGATAAATCTAAGTTTCCTTATTCACAAGCTTTAATGCTGATTTGTGAATACCAACGTAAAGGGACTTTTTCAGCTGCTGACAACTTGAAAATAAAAAAAGAATATGTTGCTTTAATGTTAGGTTTAAAAGCAGAAGAATGTTCGCTTGATTCATCTTTTCTTCATCCGCATTACTTAGCTCTGCAAAGAGAAATTTGGATAAATAAAGCGAACACTTATAAACCTTATAGACCGTAGGTTTCTAGTTAAGTTGTTTTTTCAATTCTTCAACGCTATAAACCGGAGGCAAGCAATGCATGCCTTGGCAAATGTAAGCGCAACTTCTGCCTGGATAAATTTTTGCTGCAAGTTCTGTCGGTAAGTTTTCTTGGTCAGCGGGAATTGCAAATACATAATGGCCTAAAGATTTCAGTTGTGTTTGCCAATCATTCAATTCATTTGGCATGGCTCGTATAATGATGATTTTTGGCGGATTTAGATAATCTTTTAATGCTAATAATACAGAAGAATGTTCGGCAGGATAACGAGCTAACATCGGCCATGCTACTCGCAGCGTTTTTTCGGCTGCAAGTAGATAGCGTGATTCACCAAGCATGTGTCCAAGAGCAATCAAAGCACGTGCTGCGATTCCATTTCCTGCAGGTATGGCCTCATCCATCATCGCTTTTGGTCTATATAATAATGATTCATGATCGTGCGCTGTAAAATAAAACCCACCATTTACTTCATCGGAAAATAAATTTAATAATGCTTCTGCTAATTCGACAGCAAATTCTAAATGGGATTGTTCCCATTGCACTTGTAATGAAGTAATCATGGCGTCTAATAGAAAAGCATAGTCATCAAGATATGCAGACAAATGTGCTTTGCCATCGTTGTAACTTGCCAATAAACGTTTATGCTGCCAAAGGTTCTTGCGAATAAAATTAAGGGCGCGATGCGCAGAAGTGATGTAGGTGGGATCTTGTAAGAACAATCCGGCAGTTAACATGCCTTTTATCATCAATGCATTCCACGAAGTTAATATTTTATTATCACAAGCAGGCGCGACACGTTTTGATCTGACATCGGATAATTTTTTCTTAGCAGAATTTAATAAATTAATTGCTTGGGTCGACTCAATATTTAATTTGTTAGCAATGGATTCAAGTGAATCGACAATATGTAAATGCCATTTACCTTCAAAGTTTGCTGGTAAATTTAAACCAAAATGGCATTCAATTAATTGATATTCCTCAGCAGATAACGCATTTTTAACTTCAGACTTTTCCCATACATAGAATTTACCTTCATGTCCCTCTGAATCTGCATCTAAGCTGGAATAAAAACCACCTTCATCAGATTGCATGACATCCATTGCCCATTTTGCGGAAAGATGCGCATGCTCAGCGAACAATGGATCTTGATAAGAATAAGCAGCAAGCGAGTACAAAATTAAGAGCTGTGCATTGTCATATAACATTTTTTCGAAGTGAGGAATTTCCCATTTTTCATCGACTGAATAACGAAAAAAACCACCTTCAAGTTGATCATAAATGCCGCCGTTTGCTATGTGTTTTAACGTTTCCGTAAACATAGCTGAGTGATATTGCATTAAAAAGGCAAGCTTTGGCGACTGCGGGAATTTGGGTGCATGACCAAAGCCAGCATTCACCGGATCAAAGTTTCCTTGAAAAATTTGTAATGCTAATTGTATAGGCTGCTGATTAATGTGACTGATTTCAACGGGCGCAATTTGTTTTGCAAGAATTTGCCCTAATTCATTGCTTTGGGTTTGAATATCATTTGCATGATCACGATAAATAGTAGCAATTTTTTCTAATACTGTTTTAAAAGCGGGTAATTGATAACGTGATTGTGGTGGAAAATAAGTGCCGCTAAAAAAGGGCATTAAATCTTTTGGTGAGAGAAAAATAGTAAGCGGCCATCCACCGTTTTGTTGAGTTAATAAATAATGCGCTGTTTGATAAATTTTATCGAGATCGGGACGTTCTTCTCTATCCACTTTGATATTTACAAAGTGTTTATTCATAATCTCTGCAGTATGAGTATCTTCAAATGATTCGTGTGCCATGACATGACACCAATGACATGCGGCATAACCAATCGAAAGCAATATGGGTTTATTTTCACGCCGTGCTTTTTCAATTGCTGCTTCTCCCCATGGATACCAATCAACAGGATTATTTACATGTTGTTTTAGATAAGGACTTGTTTCGTTGATTAGGTGATTGATTGTCATGAACTTCCTTTTGCAATTTCTCTTGCAACTTGTTTGATTAACTTAAAAACTTGTCTCACCACTCTATCACTCTCACGCGAACTATAAAAAGATCGAGTCTTAACGCGATCGGTATCCGTCATGTCTTTTTCAAATTGTGTATTCAACGCACGAATAACAGCTGGATCATGCGAAATAACGGCTAATTCACGATTATTTTCCAATGATGCGCGAGTAAGATTAATAGAGCCAATGACGGCTTCTTTATCATCTATGGTCATGGCTTTCGCATGGATATACAGTTTTTTGTCGTAATAAATATGTATGCCAGCGCGTGATAAATAGTTAGCTTGTTTTTCACGAAGAGTTTTTGAAGTGATAATATTAATTTGCACGCCTTTTTTAGCAGCGCGAGCCAGTGTACCCGTTAATTTATAATCACTTACATCTTGCGCATACATATTAATTTTATTTTTTGCTGCAGATATGAGTTGTGTTAATCGTTCACGGCTATTATCAGGGCTATAAATTAAATTAGCTGAATGAGGTATGACAGGTTGATGGTTCCAGTCAGCGGAAAATACATTCGCAATTTCTCTAACTGTTTTAGGGTCATCGATTAATAAAGCAAAATTACGCTCATTTTTAAATGTAGAGCGAGTGAAGTTAAATGTCATCACCAATGCTTTTTTATCATCAATGATTAATGTTTTTTGATGGATAAGACGAAAAGGAGGTACATTGCCAATCCAATTAATATCATTTTCTTTTAATAGAGTTATGGTTTTATTATTTTCGTCTTCACGCTTGTAAGGCTTTTCTTCCAAAATGACGTTGATGGTTCGCCCATTTCTTTTTTGCTGAATAAAATTATCAAGCAATTGATTATCTGTCCATCCATACATAACCAAATCAATAGTATGACGGGCATTTTTAATAGCGTTTATAACAGGCGCTCTACCCATTTCCGGTTCGATAATGAGTTGATCAGCCCAAATGAGACGACTGAAAAATAATGTAGTTAAAAAAATAAAGAAAATACCGACGCGCAAAAACATTAAAGAGTTTCTCTACCAGCAAGTGCATGTGCAAGTGTATTACTGTCTATATATTCAAGTTCGCTGCCAATGGGTACGCCATGTGCGATGCGAGTGACTTTAATAGAAAATTGTTTTGCAAACTCTGAAATATAATGCGCAGTTGCTTCACCTTCGACGGTTGGGTTTGTGGCAAGAATAATTTCTTTAATGTCGCCGCGCTCGAAGTGGATTTTTAATTTGCTGATGCCAATTTCTTCGGGGCCAATTCCATCGAGTGGTGATAAGTGTCCTAACAAAACGAAATATTTACCTCGAAAGCCGCCCGTTTGTTCAAGTACAGTGACATCAACAGGATTTTCTACTATGCATAATAAGGATGAATCGCGATGTTGCGATACGCAGATTTCGCAAAATTCTGTTTCGCTAAAAATACGGCAAGATGCGCAATGGCCTATTTGTTCCATGGCATCAAGCAAACTTTTGGCTAAACGTCTGCCATTGTCACGGCCGCGCGTGAGCAGTTGCAGAGCCATGCGTTGAGCTGTTTTAGGGCCAACGCCTGGCAAGCAGCGTAACGTTTCAATTAATTGCTCGAGTAAAGGACTAAAGCGCATGATGGTTACTTAGGTAAGTCACCCATACCTTCAGGCATTTTAATGCCAGCGAGACCGCCCATTTTATCACGTAAATTTCTTTCGATTTTATCAGTCGCATCATTGATAGCAGCTGCAATTAAGTCTTCGATGATGGATTTTTCTTCTTTTAATAAGTTTGGATCGAGGGTAACTTTTTTCGCATAATGTTGACCTGTCATTACGATTTTAACTGCACCACCACCTGACTGGCCTGTTACTTCCATTTCAGCTACTTGTTTTTGGATGTCTTGCAATTTTTTCTGCATTTCCTGAGCGCGTTTCATGATTTCATTCAGGCCAATTTTGTCATTTGGATTAGTTGGTTTGTTCATTAAACACTCCATCTCTTCTATAGTTAAGTCATGGGATCCAGTTAAACGATGCACCATTCTAACAAAGAAGGATCAGCCGTCAAAATCAATTTGCTAATTTGGGGTCAGGCCTGACTTGTTGATATTTAGTTTAGCGGCGTAAGTCAACAAGTCAGGCCTGACCCCATCCCCACAAATCCATTTGGTTTTGTGGAGAAGGAGGTCTGAATTGTTCCGTATCTAATCCTTTGGAAGGGGTGATATTTAATTGAAAACGCCGACAAGCAATTTTAAAGCGCATTGCAATTAATTCGGCAAATTGACCTTCACCTCTCATGCGTTTACCAAATGTAGCATCATATTCTTTGCCGCCACGCATTTGTTTTATCAAGCTCATGACATGGTCAGCGCGGTCAGGATAATGTGTGTGTAGCCATTCCTTAAATAAATCTTTTACTTCATGCGGTAGACGGATTAACACATAACTTGCTTGTTTTGCGCCAGCTTCTGCTGCTTGTTCTAATATTTTTTCTAATTCTTTATCGTTGATCATAGGAATCATAGGTGCAGCCATAACACGAACAGGAATTCCTGCATCTCGTAATTGACGTATTACACGTAGGCGTGCTTTTGGCGTAGAAGTTCTAGGTTCAAGTGTGCGTTTTAAATTGATATCAAGCGTAGTAATGCTAATTGCAACACTTACTAATCTTTTCTTTGCCATATCAGCTAATAAATCAATGTCACGTTCGATTAACGAATTTTTACTGATGATAGCAACAGGATGATTATAGCGATGCAGTACTTCAAGAATACTTCTCGTTACTTTTAGTTTGTTTTCTGCTGGTTGATAAGGATCAGTGTTCGCGCCAATCATAATGGTTTTGCAAATGTATTTTGGCTTACTTAATTCTTTTTCTAATAAGGTAGCGGGATTTTCTTTATAAAAAATTTTAGTTTCGAAGTCGATGCCAGGGGATAAATTGACATAGCTATGAGCGGGGCGTGCGTAGCAATAAATACAACCATGTTCACAACCGCGATAAGGATTAATTGATTGTTCGAAACCAAGGTCAGGCGAATCATTGCGAGTGATAATGGATTTTGCGCGTTCTGGATAAAGAATGGTTTCAAGAGCAGGTAATGGTTCATCATCTTCATTTATTGATTGCCAGCCATCATCGTATATTTCATGTGTTTTAATTTCGAAACGACTTTCTGGGTTGCTTAATGCACCTCTATTTTTAAGTGTCATGATGTTTCTCGTTTTGTATTTCTATTTCCACTTTCATCAACAAACTACTTAACCTGTGTAGCAATCACGCTATGTCGTCACCAACGAAACTTCCAACGTTGCATCATACATATCGATTAACTGCTTTATTTTCGGGTCATCTAAAATATTTTGTTTTGCTTTTGCGAGCAGTGTTTGTTGTTCGTGTTGTTCTTGCTTGACTGGCGTTGCTAGTGTTTCAGTGGTTATATTAATTTCTAGCGAAATAGGTTGTTTCAAATATTGGCTTAACGCTTCTGTTATACGATCTTTTAATTTTGGATTCAACATAGGTTGATGATGCACAGACAATGCGAGTGCAACTTTATTCTCAGTAATTTTTTCCAGTGTACAGTTAGAAGCTAGTGCTAATGCCATGCCGGATAAATTTAATTTTTGAATTATATCTCGCCAATTTGTGCTTGTATTTGTATTTACTATGGCAGCAGGCGGCGGCGCTATCTCAACTTTTTTTTCGCTGATTGCTTTTGTTGTTTCCGGTATTGCTTTCATTGCAACAGGCGCAACATGATTAATGGTATGTGTTGTTGTTTCTGTTGTGTTTGGTTTGAAAGCCAGCATTCTAAGGATTGCCATTTCAAATCCTTGTTGTGGCGATGGTGTAAGTGCCAAATCACGTCGGCTAAGCAAAGCTACTTGATAATAAAGTTGCACTTCTTCCGGTGTAAATGATTTAGCAAAACGCATAATATTTTCATCGAGATTTAAAACTTCGGGAACAACTTGTGTTATTGCAATACGATGAAACAGGCTAATGATTTCTTCTAACAATTGCGAAAAATCAGGCGCACGTTCTGCAAGCGCTGTGACGATAGTAAATAATTGCTGACCATTGCCTGTAGCGAGCGCATCGAGTAACGGCCATAAATCATCTTGTGCCATACTGCCTAACATGGAATTTACATCATTTTTATTTACATTACCTTGTCCATAAGCAATAGCTTGATCAAGTAAGCTTAGTGCATCACGCATGCTGCCATCGGCTGCTTTCGCTAATCTTTCTAATGCAGGCATATCATGCGTAATCTTTTCTGCATCACAGATATGTTGTAAATGCTTTGCAATTTGTTCCGGCATGATGCGTTTTAAATGAAACTGTAAACAGCGCGAAAGAATAGTGACAGGCAAACGTTTGGGGTCTGTCGTAGCTAATAAAAACTTAACGTGTGCAGGCGGTTCTTCTAATGTTTTTAATAGGGCATTGAAGCTATGGTTAGATAACATGTGCACTTCGTCAATTAAATACACTTTGCAACGGCCTTGTGTAGGCGGATAAAGAACGTTATCTAATAATTCTCGTGTATCTTCCACTTTGGTACGCGAAGCAGCGTCTACTTCGTATAAATCTAGGAATTGTCCTGCATCGATGCTACGGCAAATGTGGCATTCGCCACAAGGAGTTGCGGTGATACCGGTTTCACAATTTAGGCATTTAGCTAATATTCTGGCAATCGTTGTTTTGCCCACGCCACGTGTGCCGGTAAATAAATAAGCGTGGTGCAAGCGTTTTTGGTCCAACGCATTTGCGAGCATTCGTAAAATAGGCTCCTGACCTACCATGTCATTAAATGT
>DAIEGU010000035.1 GCA_027356065.1 Gammaproteobacteria bacterium | reverse complement strand
GAGGCTTATCAACCTATTCGTCTTACTTATGACTTACATAATAAAATGCAATTAATTGAGACATTAAATAAATTAAAATGCTGCGAAAAAAATCCAACGACTGTTGCATGGAATTGGTTTTGGAAAGACGAATGTGATGATTTGCATTTTGAATCGCTTGATACTTACCGCAAAAATCCTTCGCATCCTATACGTTTGGGTACGATTACTATACGAGATGAAAAATTATTTATTAATTTACCTTCTTTCAAACGCGCTTGTTTAGCGGTACCATTTTTTCATCGCGTTATTGACCCAGGAAAAATTGCCCTGGTAAATAATGCTGATTTTATCAATAAAGTATTTGGACTTGATGAGCGTTTACCACACGGTTTTTCAGAATTATTTAAAGAAGATGAATTAGAAAAAATTATCGCTCAACGTCTTCAAGATTACGAAAATGTTCAGAAAAAAGTAGAGCATGCTAACACCGCAGAAGAAGCACTTTCTATTCTGTCACACTATACAAACACAGAATCTAAAAAAAGATTACCTTATGCAGAACGTTATAGTTTCCAGCATGATCAAGGTCATGATGCTGATGTCATATTCCTAGGTTTCTACATCTTTTTACGCGGGCGTGAATTAGTAGCCATTCGTCGTTGGTTTGGCGAAACCGGTTATACTTTAGCAGATGCTGCAGAAGAAACAGTCGAACAAGTATTTGGTGGAATGAATATTGATATAATTGAATGATCTTTATAAAAACAATTAATCTATTTGCTATTTAAGATGCTTAATATTTTGTTTGCATCATTTTAAAAATTTAGTTTTTAAATAAATATGATAATTTAACTACAACACACAAAACCGAGACAGTCCGCACAAAAAACGTGCGCTGGCATGACAAATTAAAAACACTTTCGTGGGGATATATCAGCAAAAAATTATCTACAACAAGTACTGCCGCCTCACCCAGTAAATTCATTTAACTGAAAGATAGGCAGCAATACAGCTAGTACGATAAACAATACAATTGCGCCCATAATTAAAATGATTGCTGGCTCAAATAGTGCGAGCGCAACATCCACCAAACGAGTTATTTCCTCTTCCTGAGTTTGTGCAACACGTTCTAGCATATTTTCTAATTGTCCACTGGCTTCGCCACTCGCCACCATGTGAACACTCATGGGTGAAAAATAAGTAGTTTGTTTTAATGCCAAATAAATAGCAGCACCTTCGCGCACATGTTGCACTGCATTTTCGACTGATTTACGAATAGGAATATTTGTCACCAATTGCGCAGATATTCGCATTGCTTCAAGCACTGGCACACCTGATGCAGAAAGAATCGATAAAGTACGTGCAAATCTCGCTGTATCTGCTGTCTTCACTGCATAACCAATTAATGGCAAGCGTAATAAAAAGCGATGGTATTTTTCACGTAATACAGCACTCTTTTTAAGTGCGCGTCGCCACAAAACAAATCCAACGATGAGAATTAATAAAATATAAAGTCCATATGATTTAATAAACATGCTAATGCCGATTAAAATACTCGTCATTAATGGTAACGATTGATTAAGATGGCCATACACCGCAATCATTTTAGGCACAACATACTCAAGCAAAAAACCCACAATCCCAATTGCAACTAACACGATCATGGTGGGATATATTAATGCTGTTTTTAATTTCTGCTGCATCTGCCACTGTTGCTCGGTGTAATCTGCAAGACGTAATAACACTTTATCAAGATGTCCTGATTTTTCACCTGCTGCAATGGTTGCGCAAAATAATGCAGAAAATGCTTCTGGATGTTCTCGTAACGCTGCTGCGAGTGCATGGCCTTCAACAACTTTCCCGCGCACCGATAATAACAATCCTTTTACCTGTTGTTTTTCTGCTTGTTCAGAAACAGCCAGTAAAGATTCTTCAATAGGTAAACCTGCTGATAAAAGCGTAGCGAATTGACGTGTTATTAATGCTAATTCTTTTGCACTCAATGAGGGCTTGCGCGAAAAGCTAAAATTAAAACCTTTCTTGTTAGTTTCTTTTTTCTGAGTAAGACGTATTTCAATGGGAACTAAAGATTTATCACGAATCAATTGACGTGCATGCTTTTCAGTTTCCGCTTCAATCACTCCTTTTTGCTGTTGTCCTGTCTGATTGATAGCAACAAAATGATAAGCAGGCATAATTAATCCTCACTGGTAACGCGCAATATTTCTTCAAGCGAGGTAAAGCCCATCAATACACGGCGATAACCATCTTGGCGTAAACTCATAAATAATTTGCGCGCATACTTCCGCATTTCTTGTTCTGATGCGCGATCATGAATCATTGAACGCAATGTCTCATCAATCGCAATTAATTCATATACACCACTACGACCGCCATAACCTGTGAATCGGCATTGCGCACAACCTACTGCATGATAAATAATCGGCGGGGTTTCTTCTTTCACCCCTAAGAGTGCACATTCTGTTGCTGTTGCAGGCATAGGTTTTTTACAATGCGGACAGAGTAAACGCATCAATCGTTGTGCAAGCACACCTGTCAAGCTTGATGCTAACAGAAATGGTTCAACGCCCATGTCATCTAATCGTGTAATTGCACCAATTGCACTATTGGTATGTAACGTTGATAACACCAAATGCCCAGTTAAACTGGCTTGAATTGCAATTTGTGCTGTTTCTAAATCACGAATTTCACCGACCATCACCACATCAGGATCTTGCCGCAAAATAGCACGTAACCCTTTTGCAAATGTCATGTTAATTTTGCTGTTTACTTGCGTCTGACCAATGCCCACAAGATCATATTCAATCGGATCTTCAACCGTCAGAATATTGCGCCTCTTATCATTTAAAATAGTTAATCCAGCATAAAGCGTTGTCGTTTTACCTGAACCTGTAGGCCCTGTCACAAGAATAATACCGTGCGGCTTGGTAATGAGTGAACGCAGCAATGTTAAAGGTTTTTCATCCATGCCGAGTTCGGCTAAATCTAAACGTGCGCTTTGCTTATCAAGCAATCGCAATACAGCTCGCTCGCCATGATTAGTTGGCATCGTGGAAACACGCACATCCACTGCTCGTCCGCCAATACGCAATGTAATACGTCCATCTTGTGGCAACCGTTTTTCTGCTATATCAAGACGCGCCATGACTTTGATACGTGAAATGATAAGCGGCGCAAGAATACGTGGTGGTTCTAATACTTCACGCAAAATGCCATCAACACGAAAACGAATAGTGACATGATCTTCAAACGTTTCAATATGAACGTCAGAAGCTTCCTCTTTAATCGCTTCACTTAATAACGCATTCAATAAGCGAATAATGGGAGCATCATCTTGTTTTTCTAATAAGTCTTCAGCACGTGGAAGCTCATGCATAAGATCAGAAAGATTTAATGATTCACCTAAATCTTCAGCCATTAACATGGCTGTTGTACTGTCTGTTTCGTAGGTTTTTACCAACGTTTCATTAAACACTTGGTCACTTACTTGCTGAAGCTCAACAGGCATTTGTAATTGACGACGAATTTCGGCAAGCACTGTTAATGGTATTTTTTGATGGTAAATAACTTTAGCGACATTGTTTTCAATACCGACAACTAAAATGCCGTGGCGCTTTGCAAATGCAAATCGTAATGGGCTAGCAGGAATTGTCATCGCAAGTTTCTGCTTTCTCAAAAGGTTTTGGCAATTCTTTGGAATTTTTCCATGGCGGCAATAAATTGTTTAACGGGTCTTTGCCAATCTTGGATAAATCATCACGATAATTAGCTTGTGCAGTTCGGGTAGTACTGTACTTATCATGCGTAATCAACATAGCGTCATTATCATTTTGGAAAATAACGGGCTTAATAAATACCATTAAGTTCTTTTTCGATACGCTTATCGTTTTCTGACGGAACAACGTACCAATAATAGGTGTATCGCCCAATATTGGCACTTTGTTAATACTTTCATTATTCGTATTACTAATCAAACCGCCTAACACTAAGACATCATCACTATTAACAAGAACAGAGTTACTGATTTTGCTGGTGTTAATAATAGGGGTTAACGTTGGATTTTGCGGATTTTGCAACGTATCGTTTTTCAAATTTAATTTAAGCCTAACAGAACTACCTAAATTAATTTGCGGTGTGACGTCCAGTTTGAGCGTAACAGGTTTGTAATCATTCGTCGTGAATGGTAACGGTGATCCTCCTGGTGTAGAAGTACCTGCTGCAGGTGTAACGTATTGACCTGTTTGTGTCGGTACGTTTTGACCAATTTCAATGGTCGCTTTTTGATTATCAAGCACCACAATCGATGGTGTAGATAAAATGTTAACACCTGTTTGATTTTCTAAAACACTCAACACGGCTTGTATTTGTACATGCGGCATAAGACCAACAACACCCGCACCAAACGGCGGGAAAGAAGTGGGTGAGCCTGTTACGGCTGTCTGCACTGTACCAGTTGAAGTGACACTGCCCCATTGAATACCTAATGATTTCAAATCGCTCTCATCTATTTCTGCAATGATTGCCTCAACTAATACTTGTGCAGGGCGTACATCTAATTTTGCAATAATAGATTTTAATGCCTGCATAAGCGCTGGCGGTGCAGTAATAATCAACGCATTCGTATTTGTTTCTGCTTGAATAAAGTTAGATGAAGTCGCTACATCTTTAGAAGAACTAGCTGTTGATGAACCACCTGCTGTTGTTGTCGTCACTTGTGTACTGGCATCGAAACGTGAGCCTGCATCTTTGCCAAGAATATTCGCAGCAATTTTACTTAAAATCGGTGCCAATGTTTTTGCTTCCAGATAACGCAAATATACGACTTCCGTATTGCCAGCTGGCGTTGCTGCTGGTGAATCTAATTGCGAAACCAGCACACGCATGCGTAATCGCATCGCTTTTGGACCGCCTAACAGAATGCTATTACTGCGTTCATCCACAGCAATGGAAACAGAGGGTGATTCACCCGTTGAGCGTGCAGCAGCTTGAAGATTGTTTAACACGGTTGCAATTTGAGGCGCTGAAGCATGGCGCAAAGGAATAATTTGAATACTGTTATTAGCTGCTTGATCTACATCTTGAATAATCGTTAGCAAACGCTCAATGTTTGAAGCGCGACCGAGAAGAATCAGTACATTGCCTGGCGCATACGATGAAACATTACTCCATTGCGGTAACAGCGGCCGCAAGATAGGAATAAGCTGTGCAGCCGAAACATTTTCCAAAGGTATAACGCGCACAACCACTTCATCCCCTCTACCTGGCGAAAGACTGGTTGCCACTTTGGTAGCTTGCTCACCACTTTCCATGTTCGGAACAATTT
Organism: Gammaproteobacteria bacterium; assembly: GCA_027356065.1. GTDB lineage: Bacteria > Pseudomonadota > Gammaproteobacteria > DSM-16500 > DSM-16500 > Aquicella. The sequence continues at coordinate 680 of DAIEGU010000035.1, read as the reverse complement.
TGACAACACTGCCATTTGGAATAGCGGAATACCCTAGCAAACCAAGCACTGATAAGAACACTTGGTATACTTCGCCCTTATGCAAGGGCTTGCTGGAAACTAAGGTTATTTTGCCGGTAACACGAGGATCAACGACAAAGTTTTTCCCGGTTTCTTGGGAAACTTCGTTAATGACACTAAGAATATCTGCATCTTGTAAATTCCAAAGACGTGTTGTGGGTTTAGCTTCAGTATTCGTTTCCATCGTTGTGGTAATCGGTGTTGTGGCCGTCGTTGTGGTGACAGTTGTTATCGCTGCCTTTGAAGATTCAACTGGAATTTGAGCCGGCTGCTTCGCTGTCACTTTTGGCGAGATATCTTTTTCAGCAAAACTAGCAATAGCTAGTGAAACACCGAGGGTAAACAAAACCACTAAAACTTGCTTTGGTAATTGGGAAAATTTCATATTACGTTTAATGTCCGCATTGTACGTACAAATGTTTTGATAAGAGTACCATAAAACACCCTAAAATCTGTACAGTTCTCGTGTTATTTAATAATTTCGATAAATGAGTACTGTGAAATACTTTTTTGTCATCTTGCATAGGTTAAGTAATGTGTTGCTAAATCCCCGTTCGCCCTGAGGAGGCGCGTTCTTTGCGCCGTCTCGAAGGGCTTACTTATTTTATGCCCTTCGAGAC
>DAIEGU010000032.1 GCA_027356065.1 Gammaproteobacteria bacterium | reverse complement strand
AATTGAAAATTGACCCACCTCATATTAACTATATGGGCCTAAGAATAACAACAATTCGAGGGCGCCATGCTTAACGATGAGGAATATATGCAAGTCAAAATTCTTTTCAAACAAGGAAAAAGTATCCGCGAAATATCACGGATACTGAAAATTTCCCGCAACACAGTGCGCCGATATTTAAAAGCCGAGCAAAAACCAAGTTATAAAATGAGAGATAAAAAAATAAGCAAGCTTGCGCCATTTCACGAGTATTTACAGGACCGTGTTAAAGCTGCCAAACCTGATTGGATTCCGGCTACGGTTCTATTTCGTGAAATTAAAGAGTTAGGTTATGAGGGTGGATTGCGTATTCTTAATACTTATCTAAGCATGTTAAAACCCCAAGCAAAGCCTGATCCCATTATACGTTTTGAAACGCAGCCAGGTCAGCAGATGCAAGTTGATTGGGTTGTCTTTCGCCGTGGCGGAAGTAGCTTATCTGCATTTGTAGCAACACTTGGTTTTTCACGAGCGAGTTTTGTTGAATTTGTAACAAATGAGCGACTTGAAACACTCTTAATTTGTCATAGCAAAGCATTTGAATATTTCGGCGGCATACCAGAAGAAATTTTATATGACAATATGAAAACAGTTGTTATTGAGCGAAACGCTTATGCACGTCATCAACATCGATTTCAGCCTGGATTTTTAGATTACGCACGCCATCATGGATTCATCCCAAAGTTATGCCGGCCTTACCGTGCAAAAACTAAGGGGAAAGTTGAAAGATTTAATCGATATTTACGGGAAAGTTTTTTTAATCCATTAGCAAGCAGATTAAAACCACTTGGATTATTAGTTGATGTTGAGCTCGCTAATTATGAAGTGAAACGGTGGCTGCGTGATATTGCGAACCAGCGTGTGCATGCAACAACAGGAGAAATCCCAACCATTCGCCTTGATGAAGAAAAACCATGGCTACAAGCATTACCGCCGGTTTATCTTGGTACAACAGTAAACGCCTGTGTTCCACATAAAGAAACATCTTCTTTGCAACATCCGCTTAGTATTTATGATGGTTTATTAAAGGAAGCTAATGCATGATTCAAAATGAACGTATACATCAATTCTGCGACTTGCTGAGTCTCGAACAAATGAAAATGACTTATGCAAACCTTGCAGAAGAAGCTGCAAAATCCCAACAAAGCTACAGTGATTATTTTGAGGGATTATTGAAAATAGAAATTGAATCCCGTCAAGCACGCAATCGGCAAACACTCGTTAAATTAGCTGGATTTCCAGCAATTAAAACACTGGATGATTATGATTTTAAATTTGCTGTGGGTGCACCCAAAAAAGTAATAAACGAGCTAAGTTCACTTAATTTTATTGAGCGAAATGAAAATATTATTTTATTAGGCCCATCGGGTGTCGGAAAAACGCATCTTGCTATTAGTCTAGGTTATCTTGCTACACAACGAATGGTAAAAACACGGTTTGTAGCGGCGTCTGATCTAATGCTGCAATTATCAGCGGCACATAGACAAGGCAAATTAACTGATTTTATACGCAGAACAATTATGGCGCCTCGTTTACTTATCATCGATGAAATTGGTTATTTACCTTTTGGTCGTGAGGAAGCAAACCACTTCTTCCAAGTGATTGCAAAACGTTATGAAAAAGGTTCAATTATTGTTACTTCTAATTTGGCCTTTAGTCAGTGGCACAACGCATTTGCGCAAGATTCTACTTTGACTGCTGCAATGTTAGATCGACTTTTACACCATTCACACTTAGTGCAAATACAAGGAGAAAGTTATCGTCTAAAAGAAAAACGTAAAGCCGGTATTATTTCAGTCTTGGATACAAATCCAACTAACTTACAAAACAAGGTGGGTCAAAATTAAATTGCAGATTTCATGAAAAGTGGGTCAGTTTTCAATTGCAGTTGACATTATCATGATAAATTTCTAAAAGATCAGCCATTTTCCTTAAAATTAAGCCGATTTCTTGATTAGTTAGTTTCATTATATTATTTATATTTGTTATTTAATAAATAATTTAATAATTTCCTTATTAAAGACTGGCAAGTCTTTTGGTGATCGACTGGTTAATAAATTTTTATCTCTAACAAATTTTTTATTTACCCATTTTGCGCCAGCATTCAACAAATCAGATTTAATGGAATGATAAGAAGTTAATTTTATATCTTTTATTTTTCCTGTTTCAATGAGTGTCCAAGGACCATGACAAATAGCAGCAATAGGTTTTTCATGAGTTAAAAAATAATTCACGAATTTAATCGCATTTTTATCTGTTCTAAGCTTATCTGGATTCATTACGCCACCTGGTAATAAAATGCCATCAAAATTTTTAGGAAGAGCATTTTTTAAATTCATACTTACTTTAAAATTTTTTCCCCATTTATCATGCTGCCATGATTTAACTTTTTTACCTTTAGGAGTAATAATAAAAGTTTTAGCACCAGCTTTGATTAATGCCTCTCTCGGCTTAGTCATTTCTACTTCTTCAAATCCGTCTGTTAATAAAATTGCAATCTTTTTGCCTTGTAATGTATTTTTTAGTTTTTTTTTCATGATTAACTCCCATTAAGTTATTTTTGATTCCGGTTCATCTTCTTTTGGGTTAATAGGATTATTTTTAGTCGGTATAGATGGATCTTTTAATGGATCAGGTGTATGGGGAGTTTTGTTTATAGGAATTTCGTCTGGGGTTTTATTTTCAGGGGTTTTATTCATCTTATTTCTCCAGAATATAATTTATTAAATAAGTGCTTTTAACCGTTTACAATAACACCTCCATTTGGGTGCAGAAATTGGCCAGACATATAAGACGAATCTTCAGAAGCTAGAAATACATAACATGGCCCTATTTCTTCTGGTTGACCTGGACGTTTCATTGGTACATTTTTACCAAATTTCTTAATTCGTTTTTTATCAAAAGATGCTGGAATTAAAGGAGTCCAAATAGGTCCTGGTGCGACTCCATTAACCCGAATTCCTTTTTCAATTAATGATTCAGATAAAGATC
>DAIEGU010000025.1 GCA_027356065.1 Gammaproteobacteria bacterium | reverse complement strand
TGAATCGACAGAAAAAACAACAAGTCGTATTGCGCGATATCATTGAACCGCAATATGATGCAGATGAATTATACGGTATTATTCCCGTTGATCCGCGTTATCCGTTTGATGTACGCGAAATTATTATCCGCATTGTCGATGGTTCTGAATTTGATGAATTCAAAGCACTGTATGCGAAAACGATTGTGTGTGGATTTGCCCATATTTATGGAATACCCGTTGGTATTATTGCAAACAACGGGATTTTATTTTCTGAATCTGCATTAAAAGCCACCCACTTTATTGAGCTCTGCACTCAGCGCGGTATTCCGCTGTTATTTTTGCAAAATATCACGGGATTTATGGTGGGCAGTAAATTTGAATCCGAAGGTATTGCAAAACACGGTGCGAAATTAGTGACAGCCGTTGCTTGTGCGCGTGTACCAAAAATTACCGTCATTATTGGCGGAAGTTATGGCGCAGGTAATTATGCAATGTGCGGTCGTGCTTATGAGCCGCGATTTTTATGGATGTGGCCAAATGCACGCATTGCCGTCATGGGCGGTGAGCAAGCAGCCAGTGTGCTTGCACAAGTGACGCGTGAAAAGAAAAAACGCAGTGGCGAAGCATGGTCGACTGAAGACGAACAATCATTGAAAGCACCTTTACTCGAGCAATATGCAAACCAATCTTCAGCTTATTATTCAAGCGCACGGATTTGGGATGATGGTGTTATTGATCCTGCTGATACACGCAAAGTCATTGGCATGAGTTTATCTATTGCTTTGAATGCACCTATTGTTCCCACCCAATTTGGCATGTTTAGGATGTGAAGCATGTTTAAATATTTACAAATGACAACAGTCAATCGCATTACATTATTAACATTGAATCGTCCTGATAAACGTAATGCAATGAATGGTGACATGATTCATGAATTGCTAACTGCATTACAGCAAAGTGCAAACAGTGATGAATCACGTGTACTCATGATAAATGGCAATGGCGAACATTTTTGTGCTGGTGCAGATATTGGCTGGATGCAGCAAATTTCCACCGGTTCTTACAATGAAAATTATGATGATGCACAAATGCTGGCTGATCTTATGTATCAGTTATACACGTTTGCAAAACCAACTATTGTATTAGTACATGGTGCAACACTAGGCGGCGGCTTAGGTTTAGTTGCTGCTGCGGATATCGCGATTGCCGCAAAAGAAGCAAGTTTTGGTTTTTCTGAAGTGAAAATGGGTATCACGCCGTCAACTATCAGTCCTTATGTCTTGTCTGCGATCGGTGAGCGTGCTGCACATTATTATTTTTTAAGCGCCGAACGTTTTGGTGTTGATGAAGCACATCGTTTGGGATTGATTCATCAAGTAACAGAAAATAATGCGTTATTAAGTACCGGCTCATCCATTGCGAATTTGTTATTACAAAATAGTCCTCATGCAATGACACAAGCAAAACATCTTATTCGTGAAGTTGGAAAAGAAAAAATTACGCCTGAGCTTGCGCAAAAAACAGCAGAACATCTTGCCAATTTGCGCTCATCACCTGAAGCGCAAGAAGGCTTGCGTGCATTTTTAGAAAAACGCTTACCATTTTGGATATGATATGACTTTACTTCCATCACAAGTAACGATTGTCGAAGTGGGCCCGCGCGATGGCTTACAAAATGAAAAAGAAATTGTTCCAACAGATGTAAAAATTGCTTGGATTAATTTACTTTCTGATACGGGATTATCCGTGATTGAAACCAGCAGTTTTGTCTCACCCAAATGGATCCCGCAATTAGCAGATGCGAATGAAGTATTAAACGGCATCACAAAGAAAGCCAACGTACGTTACCCCGTATTGATTCCTAATGTGAAAGGGTTAGAACATGCATTAGCAGCAGGTGTAAAAGACATCGCTGTGTTTAGCACCGCTTCCGAACAGTTTTCACAAAAAAATACCCATTGCTCAGTTGCAGAAAGTATTGAACGAATTGCTGAAGTGGTATCCGTTGCAAAGAAACATTCGCTGGGTATTCGTGCGTATCTTTCTTGTGTATTAGGGTGTCCCTATGAAGGTGAAGTCGCAGCAGAAAAAACCGCAACATTAGCTTATAAATTATGGCAGATGGGTTGTGATGAAATTTCATTGGGCGATACCATTGGTGTTGGCACGCCGCTTAAAACACAACATTTGATTCAAGTGGTTACGAATGATGTGCCAGTGACAAAATTGGCCGTGCATTTTCATGATACGTATGGCCAAGCACTTGCAAATATTTTTGCTGCGCTGCAATTAGGTGTCGCAACAATTGATAGTGCAACAGCAGGATTAGGTGGTTGTCCTTATGCAAAAGGTGCCAGTGGAAATGTTGCAACGGAAGATGTGTTATATATGTTGCAGGGAATGGGAATTGAGACGGATGTTGATTTAGAAAAAGTGATGCAAGCAAGTCAATTTATTTCTCAAGCATTACATCACACTTCTCAGTCGAAAGTCAGTCTTGCTTTACAGTCTCACAGTAAATTAGGCTAAATACCAACATACTTAACCTAACTTTAAATACTACCAACACTTATATGATGATGATTTTTTTTCTTCTTGTTGGATGTCTTCAAATTCTATCATTTTTAATTCAGACGTAGAGTCTAATTCAACGCTATTACGAAGATCTTCGTTATCACTACTATTACTGGTAAATAAAGTAAAACTAGATGGGCTACGATAGAAATTGGGGGATGAAGGTGCTGTATTATCATTTTGTGGAGCAACTTCATAAGGTTGTTCGCCACAGGATTCATGATAAAGTCTTAATGTATTTTCGAATCCTTCTTTGGATGTAAAGAACAAATTTGCTATGGCAGTGCTGCTTGATGTAAATACATTAAATACAATTAATCCAGGATTTTTCCAATCTAGACCTTTTGCTATAAAAAATTTCGCTTGAGCAGTGAAACTACTCACAGTTGTTGCAACGCCATCAAATATACCAATGAAAAATACTCCGTTGGCCGTAGGACGTTCCCAGGCACGTTCATTTGGATAAGTCTTTTTTTCTTTATTCAGCGCTTTATAAATGGAGGGTAAATAAGACAACATATTTGAACTAGCCGCGCTCACTGGCGCGCCGTCAATCATTGCAATTTTTATACCCTCATTAAAACCAAAATTAAATAATTTTTTGGTTGTTTTTTCTAAATTTTCTACGGTAGCTTCAGTTGTAAACCTTGCAAGCAGTGGGCCTGCAATAAGACTGCCGCTTGCAAGTCCTAGAGCCAAAGCTACGTTTTTGTTCAGGGGAATTTTTCCATTTGAGATTGCAAGCGCTGCTTCTTTTGCATTCCTATTCATCGAAACAAAATTGTTACGAATGAAAGAATAAAAATTAGCAGCGAAAAATGCCATACCAAGACCGAATATTAAATACTCTTTCCACAATGGTTCATCTTTTCCTTGATCGAGGGTGTCATCCATGTTGAAAAGGTTCTTAAAAAGTGTAGCAATGGTAAAAGGAGTATTGATAGAGCTAAACGATGCAGAAAATCCTGAATAAATCCCTATCCCTGTTGCCAAAACATAGACTGTGCCTCCAATGGCATTCATGCCTTCAAAACATCCACCACATTTAACGGGTTCAAGTTGTTTTTGCTCATCATCGAAATCATTTTCTTCAACACGCGCTTCTATATCTTTTATTTGCTTAGGCCGTTTGCTCATTAACATAGCGGGTACGCGAACAGCGAAATTAATAATCATATTAAATAGCATGGTTACTATCATGCCTATTTTAGTTGCTGGATTTTCATAAGGATTTTCAGCATTAGTTATAAGCTTAACAAAATTAGGAAGAGGAAAGGCGGCGCCGGCTGCGCTTGAAATCACACGACCACCAATTAAAACAAAAGTTACTACGCCGTTAACAATTGTTAAAGCGGCTTTGGCTGTGAAGGATACGGCTGTTTTGACCCAGCTAAACATGGCTCTCCTCGTTGTTTCTAGTTATATTTTTGTATAATGGGTCCGTTAAGTAACCCGTGCTTAGGGCGCCATTATAATCTTATTTTATTAAGCTATGCTTATATCCATAAACGAAATAAATAATCAAGCCTAACAGTGTCCAAATGATAAATCGCCACCATGTGACTGCTGGCAGGCTGATCATAAGATAAAGGCAGGAAAGAATGCCGGCCACAGGAATGAAAGGGCTAAAAGGCGTTTTAAAGGGGCGGGGTAAATCAGGATGCGTGATGCGTAAAACAATAACGCCGGCGCATACAAAAGTGAAAGCAGCCAATGTCCCGATGTTAACCAGTTCTGCGGCGCGGCCAATAGGGGAGAGACCTGCAATCAATGCGATGAATATGCCTAAAATAATAATGATGCGAATGGGCGTATGCGTCGTTGAATTAACAGTAGCAATCGATGTTGGCAATAATCCATCGCGTGACATGGCAAGCACAATGCGTGTCAAACCATAATACATCACCAACATCACAGTGGTGAGACCGGCAATAGCACCTGCTGCAACAACACCTGCCGCACCATTATTGCCTAACTGTAATAAGGCATCGGCAACAGGTGATTGCACATTTAAGTTGTAGTAAGGCGTAATCAACGTTAATAAAGCGGATACAACAATGTAAATCAATGTGCAAATGACGAGTGATGAAATAATGCCGATAGGAATATCACGCTTAGGATTAATGGTTTCTTCAACGGCTGTTGATAACGCATCGAAGCCAATGTAAGCAAAGAAAACAAGTGCAGCACCACCCATTACACCTGACCAGCCAAATGGCGAAAAGCTTTCCCAATTTTTAAAATTGACATGGCTGATTGCTGCAGCAATAAAAACAGCAATCGTAATGAGTTTTATAATGACGATGACTGCATTAAATCGTGCGCTATGTTTTATACCGATAGAAAGAAGAACAGAAATTGCAGTGACTATTAATATGGCAAGTAAATTAATAATACCGCCTTCAAAAGGGTCATTGACCAATGCGGACGGTAAAGCAATGTGCATAGATACGAGTAAATTATTGACATAGCCCGACCAACCAATAGCAACGGTTGAAACTGCGATAATATATTCAAGCAATAAGTTCCATCCAATTAACCAAGCGATAAACTCACCAAATCCTGCATAAGCATAACCATAAGCGCTGCCCGTGCCACCTACGCTTGATGCAAGTTCTGCATAAGCAAGAGCTGCAAACATCGATGCAATGCCTGCAATCATATAAGAGATGACAATGGCAGGGCCTGCTTTAGTTGCAGCGGCAACGCCGGTCAGAACAAAAACACCGGCACCGATGATGGCGCCTATGCCCATTAGTGTTAAATCAATTGCGCGTAAAGAACGATGCAAACCAGCATGATGGATATTTTGTAATGGTTTTTTTCGCAGCAGCTTTCTTAGCACGCTTTAATCTCTTTTCCATGAGGATGTGTTCAGTGTAGCATTATTAGTCGGTGCCACGAAGTATGAGGAGGTCGTTATTAAATACTCATTCGGGTTGCTTTCTTTTGCTTTCATTTTTGGATTGCTTTATGTCAGCGTTATAGCTGGGCAAATACTGGGTAAATGGCATATAGCGTATCATCCAAAACATAAACTACGTATTTTAGCGGTCGCAGAAGCTGCCGTATTGACGTTGTTAGGATTACTGATCGCATTTAGTTTTTCAGGCGCTTATCAGCGATTCGAAGCGCGCGAAATCAAAATCATCGATGAAGCAAATGCGATTTATACAGCTTACTTACGATTAGATTTATTAGTACCAGCAGAACAAAAGTCGATGCGAGAAATGTTTCGTCAATACGTTAATGTTCGCATGCATGTTTATGACAATCTAACGATAACAGACTATGGATTAATTGGTAAAAGAGCTGAAGCAGCTCGCGAACTTCAACATGGTATTTGGAACCAAGCCATTTTAGCATTGGGAAAAACTAATAAAGATGTTGCCTATGAGCTTTTGTTACCCGCATTAAACGATATGTTTGAAGCATCTAATTCACAATTTATTCTGTCTAAATTACATCCGCCAAGTGCTGTATTTATATTGCTTGGCGTTATCGCTTTACTAAGCTCATTTTTAACGGGTTATAGTACTGCAAAAAAGAAATATAGAAGTCATGTTTATATTCTTAGTTATTTGTTGATTGTTACGGTTACATTATTTATTACTTTTAATTTAGAGTTACCTCGTATTGGTATGTTAAGAGTTACTTCGTTCGATAAGGTCATTACGAATATTAATGATCAGTCAGTGGATCCGAGCGGCGCTGTATGATATGTGATTGCTGAATAATACGTGTCATCCTGAACAGGCGTTTTTTGCC
>DAIEGU010000024.1 GCA_027356065.1 Gammaproteobacteria bacterium | reverse complement strand
AACCATCATTGTCGCTATTCTTGGTTTGTTTTTATTGGCTATCGCTTACCTTTGTCCTTCTTATCACATTACTGCAATGGATGAAAATCAACCCGGTTATCAAACGATATTGTCGCAATTAGTTGCCGCGACCACTGGAAGAGGGATTTTTTATTATTTATCTATTTTTAGTATTTTTATTGTCTTGACTTATTCAGCACAAACTAGCTTTGTTGATTTTCCAAGAGTTTGCCGATTATTAGCAGAAGATAATTTTTTACCCCATTTTTTTGCAGAACAAGGAAGGCGATTAGTTTTTTCACTAGGCATCATTGTATTAGCTGTTTGCTCAGCCATACTTCTCATTATATTTAAAGGAATAACGACTAATTTGATTCCGTTATTTGCTATCGGTGCATTTAGTGCATTTTTCTTTTCGCAAATCGGTATGGTAATGCATTGGCTGCGTAAAAAGAATGAACCTAACGCGCGAGTAAAATTATTTTTTAATGCGTTAGGCGCAGTGACGACATTGATCGCGCTAATTATTATTGTTTTAGTAAAGTTTACGGAAGGAGCTTGGATAGTAATGGTAGTAGCACCATTGCTTGCATACACATTCGTTAGAATTCAGAGGCATTATAATAAAGTTAGAGACACAATGAATATGCCGCTTGAATTAAAAGTGTCGGAATTTAAACCACTTGTAGTCATCGTTCCCATTCGTGGTTGGGACAGCTTAGCTGAAAAAGCCATTCGATTTGCTTTGCTTACATCAAAAGATGTAACAGCTATTTATGTAAGTACAAATGACGAAGATGCTAATTCGTTAAAAGAAGTATGGATTGAAAAAGTAGAAAAGCCTGCTAAAGCATCCAATATTACTGTGCCGCGTTTAGAAATTCTTCATTCACCGTACCGACGCATTTACCAACCTATTTTGAGTTATGTAAACAAAATCAAAAAAGAAAATCCTGACCGGTTTATTGCCGTTGTGATACCTGAATTAATTGAAGCGCATTGGTATGAAAATTTATTACATAACATACGTGCAGCAGGATTACGTACGCTTTTATTTTTAGAGCGTGATCAACGCACGGTTGTTATTACGACACCATGGTATTTGAGGTAAATTAAAAAGCGCTACATATTACTCAGCCACAAGCTCTTGAGCAGACTGAGGTGACGTGCCTTTTTTCAGCAGCATGACAAGTGGGACCATCAATATAAAACACCACATGATAAACGCAAATACATTAATAAAAGACAGCATGCTAGCTTGACGAGCTAATTCTGCACTTAACACGGTCGCACCCATTGGTTGAGTAGCATGCAAATTTAGTGGATTCAAATAATGAGGCAGAGCAGGGTTATAGGTATTGATAAAACTGCCCAACTGGTTCCAAAACAATTGTGAGCGGCGTGTATACAAAGTAATAGCAATTGAAATACCGATGGAACTGCCTATTGTCCTAAGCAAACTATATAAGCCTGCACCTTCTGTGCGTAAGTGAGTTGGCAGTGTTGAAAATGCAAAGGTCGAGAGCGGAACGAAAATCATACCCATACCAAAACCTTGGATGATAGAAGGGAAAATTAGCCAAAACGGATTGATGGCATACAAGGAATAATGCGTGGTCATTTGTATACCGATGATGCTCATGACAATACCAAAAATAATTAGCCAACGCGCATCAACACGATTAATTAATTTTCCGACAAACATCATGCTAACCATGCCGCTAATTCCGCGCGGTGCCATGATAAAACCAGTCGTTAGTGCAGAATAATCAAATAATCCTTCTACCATCATAGGCTGCACCACCATAGTTCCGTATAAACCTAAGCCAAAAATACAAAGTAAAATACTGGCGATAGAAAAATTTTTGTCGCGAAAAATTTTTATGTCAAAAACTTTACTGGATGTGTTATTAAAATTATGTAATAAAAATCCCAGCATACACGCGATGGTAATATAACTAATAACGCAAATAGACGTACTGCCAAACCAATCTGCTTGATTACCGCGGTCTAATACGTATTGTAAACCACCGATGGCGATAGAAATTAAAGCCAATCCTGTCCAATCCATGTGACGTTGTTGCTTGGGTGTATCAGGAATAATATTGGCTAACAATAATGTGAAAATACCCACAGGAACATTGACATAAAATGTCCATCGCCACGTGGTGACATCTGTTAAATAACCGCCTAACGTGGGGCCTAGCACAGGCCCTACCATAACACCGACACCCCAAATAGCCATGGCTTTACCACGTTCTTCCGGCGGATAAATATCAGAAAGAATGGCTTGTGATAATGGGACGAGACATGCACCAAAAATGCCTTGTAACAATCTGAAGAAAACAATTTCCACTAGCGTGACTGATGCACCACACAGTGCTGAGGCGATAGTAAAACCTGCAATGGAAATGATGAGATATTTTTTTCTACCTAATCGATCTGAAAGATAACCTGTTAATGGCATGAAAATAGCTGCTGACACTAAATAACTAGTGAGCGTCCAAGTAATTTCGTCTGATGATGCGCCTAACGAACCTTGCATGTGCGGCAACGCTACATTCACGATAGTTGTATCGATGACTTGCATCAGCGTCGCTGACATCACCACCAATGTGATGAGTAAGCGATCCGATGATGAAAGACTTTTATATAGTGGCTGCGTCATGAAGATAAAGTGGGTCGTTTGTAATAACGATGTAAACTTACCGTTGCATTAACTGAGGTGCCAATTCGCAATGGATGGTGTTGATCGGGGTCAAGTACATGAATACGAACTGGAACGCGTTGTGTGACTTTCACCCAATTACCGGTTGCATTTTCTGGCGGCAACAATGAAAACGCAGCGCCTGCACCACCAGCAATGCTTTCAATTACCCCATTGAAAGTATGGTCTGGATACATATCAACCACTAATTTTACTCGTTGACCCGGTTTGATTCGTTCCATTTCGGTTTCTTTAAAATTGGCATCAACCCAAAATTCTCTATCGCCAATCAAAGCAAACAAAGGTTGATTCATATTAATAACATCGCCTTCACGCAAAGTGACATTGGTGACCCAGCCGCTAGTGGGAGCAACAATTTTTGTGTATTGCAAATTAAGGTTTGCTTGCTGCAAGCCGGTTTGCGCATATTGCACATTGGCTGATGCGGTTCGCAATGAAGCAACGGCATTGTCTGCAGATTGTTCTGATGAATAACGTTGTTTGAGTAATGTGGTTGTACGTTTTTCTGTGAGGGATGCATTTTCCAATTGTGCTTCGCTCACAGCAACTTGTGCTTTCGCAGAATTGACTGCTAGTTCATAGGGCGCTGAATCGATTTCGAATAAAAGATCACCTTCATGTACATATTGGTTATTACGCACATAAAGTTTGCTGACTTGGCCTGAAATACGCGGTGCGATTTGTACAACGTTTGCGCCCACATACGCATTGTCCGTATTTACAAAATAATAACCGTATATCCATATAACTAGCCATGCCAGAGCACTTAATAAAAAGAAGACGGCGATGATGGCTTTTTTGAAATGTTTTGACTGGATCATACTTTGTAAGTTCATGTCTGGACCTTTTGACTGACAAATACGGATTGAGTGGACTTATATACTCTTTTATTGGCAAATTTTCAAATGATGGCAGTGATCATAAAACCTGTGTAAATGTTATTTGTTCTCCCACCTTGACTCTCCCCACTTGTGGGGGGACACGCAGTAACATTTGTTTGTCCACAAAGGTTTCACGCAGTAACACTGTCCGCATCATATCGAACGAAGAAAAAGACTATAAATAAGCACTACTAAAATAAAAAGACTGATGCAAGTAAACCAATAATCCCTGATAAAACCATAAAACCCTACTAACATGGCCACTCTTAAAACTTGCGTCATGACTAATAAGTACAAACCAAGTTCAATTAATCCTATAGGAGAGAAAGTCAGTAAAGTATGCCAAATTTGTTTGACAGTAATATGATAATTGCCAATTTGTAACAATGCTTGATCTAAACTTTGTGTTCCTTCCTGGAATAAAAATAAAATTCCGCCAATGAGTACTAAAATAAGTGAAAGTAAAATACCGAATAACAAGGTAAGCCCAATCATTTCTTCTAATTTTTTATTTGCGTTCATTAAAGGTTCCCAGTCAAAGCTTTATAAAGCATTTGCAAGCCAATAATACAAATGACCAAACTAAATATTAAGCGCAGTGTACGGTTTTGCATTTTCGGTAGAATTTTAGCACCGAGAAATGAACCTGCTAAAACGCCAATCATGACAGGAAATGTTAGTGTGGGGTTGATATAACCGCGTGAAAAATAAACGCCTGCACTGACGGCAGCCGTAATGCCAATCATGAAATTACTGGTGGTCGTGGATACTTTATAAGGTAGGCGTAGTCCTTGGTCCATGGCTAATACTTTGAGAGCGCCGGAACCTATGCCGAGTAAGCCAGACATCATGCCGGCAATGCCCATAATAAAAAGTGCTGCAGGAACATTTTGTACTTTATAAGATTTAAAGCTATTGTCATGCGGAAATGTGCCATCTAATTTTAATTTGACTGACCAATGGTGTGAGGTTGTAAATACGTCGCGTTCTTCTTGGCGTTTGATAGTTAAGAAAGCTGAGAAAAATAAAATACAACTAAATAAGACGGCAAGAAATTCTTTGGCGACAAATGCCACTAACAACGCACCTAGTAATGCACCCGCCACCGCAGTGGTTTCTAAAAACATACCAATACGCAAATTTGTATAACCTTCACGTAAATAAGCAACGGCTGAACCTGATGAGGTTGCAATAACAGAAATAAGCGATGCGCCCATGGCATATCGAATATTGATATGAAAAAGCAAAACCATGACCGGGATAATCACAATACCGCCGCCAAGACCTGTAAGCGATCCAATTAATCCAGCCAAAATTGAGAAGAAAAGTAATAGCACAGAAAATAGTAAAATAGTCAAACGTTGATCCTCAGATAACTTTTCTTTTATAAAATATCACATTATCTAAAGATCACGAATGAGGGAATAGATATGGAGTAAAATATAAAGATAAGCAAAGGAGCGGGTTATGCCAAAGCGGGGTTTAGGAATTGGAATGATAGTTGTTTGCTTAATATTCCTTCCTGCTACTTACGCAAAAACGATTACCCAAAATTTTTGTAAACTGTCTGATTTTAAATGTATACGAGTAAAACGGCATCAATCATGGGAGTCACTGTTTCCTGACGATCATGATCGCGACATTGTTAAGCGCATCAATCGACTGAATATAGAACTTTATCCTGGCATCTTATTAGCAGTGCCTAAAAATTTATCGACATCAAATATCATGGATTTTTCACCTTTTCCTCTAAAAGTTGATCCGCAAGATGAAAAGTTAGTGATAGTCAGTCCAGCAGCAGAAGCGTGGGCAGCTTATGATGTAGATGGAACGTTGATACGTTGGGGGCCTGCCTCCGCTGGTGCAAATTATTGCCGTGATATAGGTAAACCATGTCATACGCATCCAGGTTCATTTCGCGTATTTACATTAGGCAGTAGTAATTGTATTTCGCATAAATTTCCTTTGCCGAATGGTGGTGCACCCATGCCGTATTGTATGTATTTTAATAACGGCCAAGCTTTACATGGCGAACCGAATGGACTGCCTGGTTATAACGCAAGCCATGGATGTGTACGTTTATATGTAAATGATGCTGAGTGGTTGCGTTATGATTTTATCGAAGGGCCCAATCCTGACAATGATTATCGCGGAACACAAGTGATTGTTGAACCTTATTATCCTGCATCATCTTCATCATCTCCAGATGAAGATGATGAAGAATAATTATTTCTTCTAGCTTGTTAAAAGACCAGATTTTTTTTGCCTTGCAACAGGAGCAGGAGTTTGCTTCAGTTGTGGTTTTTGTGTCGGCTCATGATTGAATAGTAATTCATGATGAGTGTGAGTATCAGTTAATTTTTGCTGTAAATTTTTCTGAATGTTAATTACTTCATTTCTAAAGTGGTTAAAATCTTTCTCTTTTTCCGATGAATTTCTAAAAGCAGAATTACTGTTCCAAGCCTTAATTTTCTTATCAAGATTGTTCCATTCTGGATATCTCGCATCCATCATGTCAGGTTTTACTTTACGCAGCTCTGATCACTGTGCGCTATTTCATTCGCTTTAAAAATTCCACGTTTAATATTTTTATAATTAAATTATAAGTATAGCAATTAGCTTAAAATATAAACTTAAGAACACATTAATTAAGGAATTTATTAATTTAAATATTAATCAAATTCTTAATTATAAGAAGGGATTGTGTGAGAGGAAGAGCTAGTGTGAAGCGAATTTATTCAATATTTCATATAATTAAAAGCATCTAAATTGAAAAATATAATGAATGATGTTGTTGAAGTTTACAAATAATTTTTTGATATTTTTAAATTATTTTAAGCTTAGTAAGGTATAATTTTTATAAATAAATCATTCAATAAAATACTTAACGAGTGGAGTGAATCGCAATGAGAACGACCGTTACACTTAGCGAGCTATATAAAGAACAGAACAGCTTGGATCCCACCAAAGAGATTATTATTGATAAAATTAATTCTGATGAATTCACAGATTTGATGATGTTTTTTCTCTACAATAAAACGATTAAATACGTAAAAATAGATAAAATAATCGATGCTGATTTATTTGAGCCGGAATCTTCAATCATTATGTTAATGACGGTAGAAGAAGGAAATAAAACATTACGACGACTTGATTTTGGTGACACTAAATTCAAAGAAAAAGTCGTCCAGCCATTTATGAGTGTTCTTCAGCGGCTAGATTTGGACGAACTCAATATAAATTGTCAGAATGATAAGATTAATGAACAGTTAGCCAATCTTAAAAAACGCAACGTATGGTTGTTAGAAGTATTTGCATTTTATATTAATAACTATATTTCTGATTGTGTAAAGGATACTTCTGGAAATATAACTAACCTCAGTTATGGATAAGCAAATCCCAATAGATTGAAAGAATTGAAAATAAGAACGGCGCTTGGTAGATTTTGCCATTTTTAACCCGCCAAGGTTTTGAATGGAGTCAAAATGTTATTAGCGCCGATCGTTGAGATTTT
>DAIEGU010000005.1 GCA_027356065.1 Gammaproteobacteria bacterium | reverse complement strand
GTATTTTCAGCGTGTTTACCGATTTCGAGATGACTACTATTATATAAGACCATTATGAATCGTCATGCAGGGTAAACGTCGGTGAATTTGATGGCTTGAAGATAAAGTTAATGCCCCTGTCGTTCCATAGATTGGAAAGTTCGGCAATTCTTTTAGTCGCGATAAGCTTTGACTGAGAAGATAAGCATCTTGTCCTACTGCATATAAACGATCAGTTTGCACTTCATTGGCGTTTTGTAATTTTGTATTTTGCATGTTCCACGGTATATCACAAACAATCACACCATCTATAGCATTGTCATGTGTCGTTTTAGCAGAATAAATAGTTGAGGTTGAGTAGATGGGTGTTTTTCCTGGATCATATTGATGCAAGAGGGGGATGATGGTGTGTGCGTCTTGCGGATTGCCGAATAGAAAAACAACATCAAAAGCTTGCTTTGATTGATCATCGTTGGTTGGGCCAGCTGAATTTTTTTTCAGTAAACGAGTAATATCTTGATTGAAGTCAGTCTTAGCAGAAAAGTACCATGTATTTTGAATATGGCCGCCTAACGATTGCCAACGTGTACTAAAAGCAGTGGCTAATCGTTTTCCCCAAGCATTTGCAGGCGCAATAATTAATGCATGAGATAGGCCTGTTTGAGTTGCTCTGTCCGCCAACTCCGCAGCTTCGTCTTCTGGCAGTAATCCATACTCATATAAATTGGTTGGTAATGAGCCCATGCTGAGATCGGTATAATTTAAAGCCAGTGTTGCTGATGTGAGCATGCTGCTTTTATATAGTTGCTGTACATTTTCTTTTAACAGCGGCCCAATAATAAAATCCGCCCCGTCTGTGATGGCTTGTTGATAAAGTAATTCAACATTTTTGGATTTGGTGGTGTCATAAAATTTGATATTTTGTTTTGCTGTTTTTGATAGTGTTGCGTAATAAGCATTTAAAAAACCTGCTCGTATTGTTTGTGCAGAAGCAGCGTAATTTCCTTGCATGGGTAAAAGTAACGCAATTTGTTTTGGTGATGATGATTGTTGTAATTGTCTGATAGAGGTATTGTCAGGAAACAATGCATTTGCTGTATGTGTAGGATAATGAGCGCGCCAGGTAAGTAATTCTTCAGCTAATGCAGTTGTGTTAGTGCTATTACGTTTACTAATGATAGCAAGCTCTATCCATGCTTTCTGGTCTGCATCAGAGGTAGTTGAATTTATCGCTTGTAATTTGGTAATGGAATTATGTTGGAGATGGTCCCAAATTTCAGTCGCATTTCCTTGCCATAAAGCAGTATTGTAATGAAGTGGCTGAGTTGGTATTGATACATTACTTGATTGCTTTACAACACAGCTAGTGATACTAAGAATCGTTATCATCACAATCATTATTTTAGTTAAACTACATTTTTCCATAATTAAAGTGGCTCGCTATGCAAAGTGAAAAAGCAGGAACATTATACGTCGTTGCAACACCAATTGGTAATTTAGATGACATAACGTTGAGAGCAATAGAAACGTTGAAGAAAGTAGATAGGATTGCAGCGGAAGATACAAGACATGCAGCGCCGCTATTAAAGCATTTTTCTATCGAAAAGCCAATGCTTTCTATACATGATTTTAATGAACGAGAACGTCTTGCCATTATTCTTGAATATCTACACGAAGGAGAATCTGTTGCATTAATAAGTGATGCAGGTACACCACTTATTAGTGATCCTGGTTTTCATTTGGTGCGCTATGCTCGAGCAGAAGGAATTAACATTGTTCCTATACCAGGGCCTTGTGCAGCGATTGCTGCTTTAAGTGTGGCCGGTTTGCCTACTGATAAATTTACTTTTGAAGGTTTTCTGCCAGCAAAATCAGAAGCAAGAAAAAATCGTTTAGAATTGTTATTACATGAATCAAGAACCATGATTTTTTACGAAGCACCTCATCGATTAGTATCATCATTACAAACGATGCGAGAAGTATTTGGAGATATGCGCAACGCTGTCGTTGCTCGAGAATTAACGAAACTGTATGAATCTGTATTGGCGATGCCATTGTCAAAGTTAGTTGCTCGATATGAAGAAAAACCAAATGAACAACGCGGGGAAATAGTTATTTTGGTTGAAGGTATTGATGAAGAGGAAAGTGAAACCAAGGAAGTGATGCCGGAGAAAGTATTAGATATTTTATTATCTGAATTACCATTAAAACAAGCAGCAGCCCTTGCTAGTAAGATTACCGGCGAACGTAAAAATGTGTTGTATGAAATGGCTTTAACAAAGAAAAAGTAACATAAGAGTTAACTGTGCTGAAATATAAACTATAATGAGTATTATTGGGAAAATATCTTGTCTTAAAAGAATAAAAAGGGAAAGGAATGGATGCTAAACGAGTAAAATTTGCTAATGATGTGATGCATATTGTTCTTAATTTAAGTGAAATGGTTTTTAATATTAAAAACGATGATCAATTAAAAGGTGTGTTTGGCGTCAATCAAGAACAATTAGAAACTGTTATATCAAAAATAATAGCGGGATTACCGGAACGTGTTTTTGAAAAAAACCGGCACTTAGAGGATGAGATAAAAAATATTTGTGCACGCGAATTTATTTTTTTTCAAGTACAAGAAAGATGGAATAGCCCGCAGTATCAGGAAGATTTATCGAACTTTATACATATATTTTCGCGTGATATTCAGCAAAAATTTGATGTTAATAAGGAAAAATATAAATCGACACAAATGAAAGAGGAATGATTGCATGAGTATCAATCAAGAACATTTAGACCTCTTTAAGAAGTTTTTTTCTTATGATTCTGCTACACAACAAGAACCATTAAGCGATGAACAAAAAGAAATGATTGCTGCGTTAGCTATGTATTTGCTGAAGCGAGAACTTTATAAAGATTTCGAGGCGAATGCACAGGAAATAGCGTCAGAGTTAGTCATGCTTCGTAATAATGTTGAAGAAAACATTGCTGCATTAAAAATCTATCATTTAGCGCGTCATTTCGATGATTCTAATTATAGCGATCTCGATCAAATGATTGAAAAAGTCTTAAGTAACCGTTGTGATAGCAAAGAGCAATATTTGAGATATGTTGCTTTCTTATATGAATCAAGCCGTTCAAATTTTGTTTTGAAGGCGTTAGAACCTGCAGGCATTTTTGTTTTTGATCCGGAATTAAACGCAATATATGAAAAAACAAAGAAATGTCATCGAGCTATAAAAACAATAGGGTTGAAAATAATCGATGAAGATTTTGTATCTTCAACATCGGGTTTATTTTCCCATGCAGACACAAAAGAGGCTTCGCTTATGGCTCAATTAGTAATATTGCTGGGTTATCCCAGTGACAAACCCCCTAAACCATAATTTCCGCAAATTTCCTAATTGTGTTAAACTTCACGCCGAGTCAGCTAGACAACCGCTTTACATATTTATAGTGAAGAGGAAAGTCCGGGCTCCACAGGGTGAAGCGCCAGATAACATCTGGGAGGCGTAAGCTTACGGAAAGTGCAACAGAAAATAAACCGCCTTGTTTATAAAACAGGGTAAGGGTGAAAAGGTGTGGTAAGAGCGCACCGCGTAATTGGTAACAGTTGCGGCATGGTAAACCCCGCTTGGAGCAAGGCCAAATAGGAACTCAATAGTGCGACCCGCACTGAGTTTGGGTAGGCTGCATGAGATATTTGGTAACAAATATCCTAGATAAATGGTTGTCCTAGACAGAACCCGGCTTATCGGCTGACTCATGAATTTGTGTCCTTCCGGAATTTCGCGTTCTCTGCGAAATATCCGGGATCCTTCAAAACCACCTCTATAGTCGACTAGAAATGGATCCCGACATTTCGTGATGACATTTTTTGTATGCGGTTTTTGCCAAAATTCTCTTTCTGTGTCTTTCAGTGGTTGAAAGTGTTGTATTGTGGAAAATTGTGGTATATTGGTTCTACTCATTAAGATATTCTTTTGGCCGTGGTTGATTGAGGGATTTTGGTGGGTTTGTTCTCGGGGAGATTAATGCAGTGTTTCGCGGTATAAACGGGATCAATATTGATGCAAAAGGCAGGATGGTTATGCCTACCCGCTACCGCGATCGTCTGCAGATTGATAGACAGAGCATTATTGTTTTAACGATTGATACAGAAGAGCAATGTTTACTGCTCTACCCATTGTCAGAATGGGAAGAAATTGAAAAGAAATTGGCAGCATTACCGAGTTTTAATCCGGCTGCACGTCGTATCCAGCGATTATTGATAGGGCATGCAACGGACATAGAAATGGATGGTCAAGGACGTATTCTTTTGCCACCGTTGTTACGTGAATATGCAGATATAAAAAAGCGTGCAGTGTTAGTAGGTCAAGGAAAAAAGTTTGAGTTATGGGATGAGACCCATTGGGCAGAACGGCGTGATCAATGGCTGAAAGAAGAGTCTGATACGCAAGATTCTGATTTACCTGATGAGGTGAAGTCTATTTCGTTGTAATGCATTAGGGGTTTACAAACTTAATATGGCAGCTTGCCGCATGAGCGAAATTTTTCACCAACATGTTCCAGTCCTTTTACACGAGGCTGTGGAAAACCTCGTCATTTCTCCTTCTGGTGTTTATATCGATGCTACTTTTGGTCGCGGCAGCCATTCACAAGCAATTTTGGATTGCTTGAATAAAGATGGTCGTCTTATCGCTTTTGATAAAGATCCTGAAGCAATTGCATATGCCAAAAATAAATTTGCGCATGATGTACGATTTAGTATTTTTCATAGTTCTTATGCACGTATGCAAATGTGTTTGAATGAAGTGGGCATAGTTGGCGAAGTACAAGGGATTTTGTTTGATCTAGGCGTATCTTCTCCACAATTAGACAACCCAGAACGCGGCTTTAGTTTTAGTAAAGACGCGAAGCTTGATATGCGTATGGATACGACACGTGGTTTGGATGCTGCGGAATTTATTGCAACCGTCGAAGAAAAAGAATTGGCAGATATTTTATGGCAATATGGCGAAGAAAAATTTTCTCGCCGAATTGCGCGGGCTATTGTGGAAATTCGTGAAACAACGCCGATTAAAACAACTGCACAGCTTGCAGAAACGATTAAACGTGCCATACCTAAACCTAAAAAATATGCCGATAAACATCCCGCAACAAAAAGTTTTCAAGCAATTAGAATTGCGATAAACCAAGAATTGGTTGAATTAGAACAAGGTCTTGATCAAGCACTCAATGCATTGCGAATAAATGGGCGGTTAGCTGTTATTAGTTTCCATTCTCTCGAAGATCGCATCGTTAAACAATTTATTAAATATCACGAGAAAGGCGAAGAAGTTCCTCGCGGTTTACCCATTAAGAGCGATGTGTTTAAAGGTAAACTTAAGTCTATCGGTAAACCGATTAAACCCAGTTCACATGAAGTTGATGTTAATCCACGAGCACGAAGCGCGATCTTACGAATAGCGGAGAAACTATCATGAATGCCGCAGCACGTTTAGTTCATCAAGGTATATTAACTCGTCATCTGGTGTTGACTCATTTTCTCACGCGCAAACAAATTGCCGTTGTCGTGTTGGCCATGGCAGTGTTGTTATCAGCGTTGAGTGTTATTTACGTCACGCATGTAACACGTGTACTTTATGCCTCTTATCAGCGAGATCTTGCTGATCAAGATCGTTTACATGTCGAACGCGGGCAATTATTATTGGAGCGTAGCACATGGATGATGCAAGCGCGTATTCAACAAATCGCAGAGAACAAACTGGGAATGGTAATTCCAAATCATAAATCGGTAGTGATTATTCACGAGTGAACCAACGACAGCAGCCATCTTTTATTGCATGGCGTTTTTATCTTACTTTAGCGTTCATTACTCTTGCAGTAGCAGGATTGTTGTGGCGCGTCTTTGATTTGGCAATTTTAGATCAACATTTTTTAAGACATCAAGGCGATGAGCGTGTACTTAGATTGGTAAGTACACCACCCTTTCGCGGCATGATTGTTGATAGAAATGGATTTCCATTAGCAGTTAGTACGATGGTTTATTCTGTTTGGATTAATCCACAAGAATTTGCACCTGAGAAAGATGAATTGATGGCGCTTAGTCAATTAATAAAAATGAATTACAAAGATTTAAGAGCAATCGCGAAAGTTAATCAAAAGAAAAAGCGTGAATTTCTCTATCTAAGACGTGCATTAGCGCCAGATATTGCAGAAAAAATTAAAGCATTAAACATGGATGGTGTTTATTTACAGCAAGAATATCGACGA
The DNA here is from genome assembly GCA_027356065.1 of Gammaproteobacteria bacterium. GTDB lineage: Bacteria > Pseudomonadota > Gammaproteobacteria > DSM-16500 > DSM-16500 > Aquicella. Next base: position 1,351 of record DAIEGU010000005.1, on the reverse strand, counting down.
TATTATCCGGAAGGTGAAGTGGCAGCTCATGTTATTGGCTTTACCAACATCGATGACCAAGGGCAGGAAGGACTTGAGCTAGGTTATAACCAATGGTTAGCAGGGGAGATGGGAAAACGATGGGTCATAAAAGATAGAATCGGACGTGTGATTGCAAATATGGGAACGGTCCAAGAACAAAAAGCAGGACATGATCTTGTATTAAGTATTGATAGACGCATTCAATATTTAGCTTATCGTGAACTCATAGCAGGTGTAACACAAAACAATGCACGTGCAGGCAGTGCAATTGTCCTTGATACAAAAACAGGCGAAATTCTCGCAATGGTGAACTATCCGTCATTTAATCCAAATAATCGTCCTGCACATATGAGTGAGGTCTTTCGTAATCGTGCAATAACAGATACTTTCGAGCCGGGTTCAACGATTAAAGCATTTACTATTGCAAGCGCGCTTGAAACAAGAAAATTTTCCCTGAATAGTTTGATTGATACTTCGCCTGGCTGGATGCGGGTCGGGCACAATATTGTGCGTGATGAAAAAGATAATGGCATGCTTAGCATGGAGCAAATTTTGCAATACTCAAGCAATATGGGGGCTGCGAAAATTGCATTATCTTTACCGCCTAATGAAGAATGGAATTTATTGCATCGTGTTGGATTTGGCGAAAGTACCGGGGTGAATTTTCCTGGCGAGCAAGATGGGACACTTATCCAATATGATCCTAAAGCTTCTTTTGCTTTGGCAACGCTTTCATTTGGTTATGGGTTATCAACTACGGCATTGCAATTGGCTCGTGCTTATTCGGTACTAGCCAACGATGGCGTTAAATTACCTTTATCTATGCTAAAGCTTGATCAATCTCCACAAGGTGAGCGAGTACTAGACTCAAAGGTAAGTAAAGAATTGCTGATGTTGATGGAATCCATTTTCAAAAAAGGCAGTACTGCTTCAGTTGATTCCCGAGTCCCAGGCTATCGAGTAGCAGGAAAGACAGGCACAGCCTGGAAAGTAGGTGCACATGGTTACGACAAGCATCGATACACTTCTTCTTTTGTTGGTATTGCGCCGCTTACTAATCCTCGATTGATTGTTATTGTGGTGATTCATGATCCTCATGGAAAATATTATTTGGGTGGTTTTGTTTCAGGCCCGGTATTTTCCAGGATTATGGAAGGAACTTTACGTATTTTAGATATACCACCGGATGATACTACGATTAATAGCTAATCTCTCGGACGTCGTTGCGTTACTGGTTATGTTGTACCTGTACTCTCCGGCATTGTTGCATAATTCAAATGTGTCATCCTGAACAGGCGTTTTTTGCCTGTGAAGGATCTTTTTCATTAAT
>DAIEGU010000157.1 GCA_027356065.1 Gammaproteobacteria bacterium | reverse complement strand
ATTACTCAGTTATGTCAGGATGGCTTGGAGAATTTTCAAGCGATGGTAATTCGAATGTGACTTCATCAACATAACACCATATCCAGTCTTCACCAGGTTCAAATGATTGAATCAATGGATGATTAGTTTGATGGGCGTGTGCAGTTGCGTGTTTGCCAATACTAGAATCGCAACAACCAATGTGGCCGCAAGTTAAGCATCTTCTTAAATGTAGCCATTGCATATTATTTTCTAAGCATTCGACGCAACCAGTCCCGCTTGGTTTTGCATCGGTGATTTGATCTAAGTGGCTACATAGGTCCAAGATGATTGCTCCTTGCTTATTTCATGTTTATTTCCGTACTACGAATTTTTTTAGCAACGCGATCTAGTAAACCATTAACAAATTTGTGTCCTTCAACGGAACCAAATTTCTTAGTGAGTTCTAATGCTTCGTTGATCACCACACGGTAAGGAACATCAGGCCTATACATCAATTCATAAATTGCAAGACGTAATACAGAGAGTTCGATAGGGTCAATGTCTTGCAAAGATCGACCTAGAAAAGGCCGCATTTCTTTATCAAGCTCTTGTTGATGTTTAGGAATACTGTGAATTAATTCTTTGAAATAATCTAAATCAAATTTTTTATCTATGTGATAACGCAAAAATTCATTTTCAATTTCATCAATTGAAGTGTTTGCAATTTGCCATTGATACATAGCTTGTAACGCATAGCGTCTAGCATTGTGTCTTGCAATGGGATTGATCGGATTATTTCCTGGAGTAATTTGATTTGGATTTTGTTCGTTTGGCATATCGTGTCAGTTTACTTATTTCTTTTCGGAATTCGTCTATATCTTGAAAGCAGCGATAAACAGATGCAAATCGTACATAAGCAACTTGATCTAGTTGATGCAATTCTTCCATTACCCATTCACCCATTTGCGGAGATGGAATCTCCCGCTCACTACTTGTCATTGCTTTGCGTTTAATACGAGCAATAGCTGTTTCAATTTGCTCAACGCTGACAGGACGTTTTTCCAGTGCGCGTAACATTCCAGCTCGTAGTTTTTCTTCACTAAACGGTGCTCGACGGCCGTCACGTTTAATAATACGAGGCAGAGAAAGCTCAGCTGATTCATAAGTCGTAAAGCGCTCTTTGCAGTCCGGACATTCACGCCGCCTACGAGTTTGATTCCCCTCACGGATCAACCGCGAGTCTATCACTTTCGTATCATTCGCATTACAGAAAGGGCAGTACATCGGTTTTCACCAGCTTTTCATAATGTGCAAAGTTTATCCGGTTTAATGGGAAAAGAATAGAAAAAAATGTAGAATGTGCGGCTCCTAATTGCATAGAAAATACCAAACGAGACATAAATCGATGTTTGAACGCAGTTTTGAAACGAAGATCGTGATAGGACCTGAAAAACAACCTCAAATTATTATCTATGAAGTGTTATTGGAAAAAGTTTTAACTCTTTAGATTTGTTGCTGAAGTGGTCTGTTCGTTTTGATGAGTCGCTCCCCACCTTTGTTGCGGGTGGTCAGGGTGGGGGTAACATATACAAGAATCACGCGTTACTTATTCCGTTGCAGCATATAGTGAGTTAACTCACGCAATAAATGAGCATGATGTCCCAAATAATTAATTGCTTCAAGTGCTTGTTGATAAAGTGTTTGAACTTTCAATTTCGAATTAGCAATACCATGCAGTTTTGGATAAGTAATTTTATTGTTCTTATTATCTATTCCTTGCTCTTTACCCAACGCTTCTGTTGTTGCTTCCATATCTAAAATATCATCCTGAATTTGGAAAGCGAGACCTATATAGTCACCAAATTCTTTCAATGCTTCCTGGTTTGCTAAGTCATCATCACTTGATGCAAGCCAACCTAACTCTATACAAGCAGACAATAAAGCACCGGTTTTTAAACGATAAATATCTTCTAACAAGCGTGTAGGTATCGCATCGTCATGCATGACAGTAATATCTAATGCTTGGCCTGCAGCCATACCATATGGGCCGCAAGCTTTGCTAAGCACAGACATCATTTGTACGCGTCTTTCTGCTTTAAGCTGAGCAGGATGATTGGCCAAGATTTGCATGGCTAGCGTATGCAGTGCATCGCCAGTGAGTACAGCCATGCCTTCGCTGTATTCTTTGTGACAAGTTGGTTTCCCGCGGCGTAAATCGGCATTGTCCATGCACGGTAAATCATCATGAATTAGCGAATAGGTGTGAATCAATTCAACGGAAGTAGCTGGAACATCCAAATTTTCTAGCGGTGCTGCAAAAATACTGCCGGTTGCAAAAATAAGAAGTGGACGTAAGCGTTTACCGCCATTCATCAAGGTGTATTGCATCGCTTCTTTCAATTCGAGCGAGGGTATGTTTTGCAAATAGTTTTTGAAAACATGTTCGAGACGTAATGAGCAGGCTGGAACCAATGATTCAAGCGTCATGTCATTTGATATGATCATTTATCTATTGGCCTTCTTCTTTATTATTTTCGCCATAAGGCACAAGTGTATCTTGCTGCTGATTTTGAATCAGAATTTGGACTTTTTGTTCTGCCTCTTCCAAGATACGATGACAATGTTTTACTAATGTAATTCCGCGCTCAAATTGACCCAATGATTGTTCCAATGTCAATTCACCCTGTTCCATCTTGTCTATAAGCGTAGAAATCTCACTTAACGATTCTTCAAGACTAGGTAATTTACTTTGTTTATTGGTCACGGGCTGTTCCCCTTATTTGGCTGGGAAAAAGGTAACGTAAAATGAGAAATGATGCAACGAAAGTAAGCGTCATCCCGCACTTCACGTTTAATCCTTGTTATGTCTACTGTCCCTGCGCAAGAGTGAAGCCTAAAATTCCATCGAAGGTATAAAGGTTTTCAGTTTTAATCACATCAAGGCCCGCTTTGTTGATTTCGCTTTGTAGGCGAATAAGTTCTTCATGGCTGATGGATGTCAGTTTCGACGTGTCTTTAGCTGTTTGAAATCGGCAGCAACAATGGCGTAAATAAGGTGTATCAATAGTGCCATTCGGCCAAATTTTTAAGCCGCGGCTAGTGATAACAATCAATTCTAGCGGTGATTGAATGCTTTTTAGTTTTGCCGCTAATTCATCCGCTGGAACGTCGTGTGGGTTGTCGATAAAAATATCAATACCAATTAACTGTTTTTGATTTTGGGTTTTAGGTCTACCACCATAGCATTCAATTTTAGTGTAAGCGCCTGGCCGGTAATCAGCAGGTTTAAAATGGGTTGGGGTTTGACCTAAACGTGCAACGACTGCATCAGCAAATTCTTGCGTACCTACTTTTTGTTTGCTATATGCTTGGGAATAAATATCAGCTGTGTGTATGCCATCTTCTAGGGTTTTTAACCACGCATTCTCAACTAATGTCGCTGTTTCTGGTTGATTGATGTGTACTAACATTTGCACGGCTGCGTTTAATAATCCCGAAGGGTTCGCAATATTTTTACCAGCAATATCGGGTGCTGAGCCGTGTATCGCTTCAAACATTGCCATTTGATTGCCTATGTTTGCAGAGCCAGCTAAACCCACAGAGCCTGCTACTTGTGCTGCCACATCAGAAATAATATCGCCGTATAAATTAAGCGTAACGATGACATCAAATTTTTCTGGATTGCTCGCGATCAGTGCTGTGCCAATATCAACAATGTAGTGATCATGTTCAATGCTAGGATATTCCTTGGCAATTTCATTAAACACTTGATGGAATAATCCATCTGTCATTTTCATAATATTATCTTTGGTAAAACAAGTTACTTTTTTGCGATTAAATTTTTGTGCGTATTCAAATGCGTAACGGATAATTTGTTCACAGCCAGGGCGAGTGATAATTTTCAAGCATTGATAAACTTCATCTGTTTGTCTGTGCTCAATACCAGAATATAAGTCTTCTTCATTTTCACGCACAATGACGAGATCAATGTTGGGACATTTCGTTGCAACATAAGGGGCATATGAAACACAGGGTCTTACGTTTGCAAATAAACTAAGTGTTTTACGTAGTGTGACGTTCAAGCTTTTATAGCCGCCGCCTTGGGGTGTGGTGATCGGGCCTTTTAATAAGACTTTAGTACGTTTCAATACTTCCCAGGCTTCATCTGGTATGCCAGAGGTATAACCTTTCAAATAAACTTTCTCGCCCACTTCAATCACTTCGGGTGTGATTTGTGCATTTGCTGCAGTCAGAATTTTCAGCGTTGCCTGCATGATTTCGGGGCCGATACCGTCACCGTAAGCGATAGTGATTGGAGTTTTGATAGTCATTTGAATTAAGGTCCTCTCTAACGATATGTATTATTGTAGCTGATGTTTTGCGTCGGCGTTAAAAGAGCGCAAGTATAGCGGGGAAAGCTGTAAAAAAGAAGGTCATATAGCGGAACATAAATCCCGTTCGCCCTGAGGAGGCGCGTTGTTTGCGCCTCCTCAGCAACTGTGTTAAAGGTCAATGAGTTTTTTAATTTTGTAATCTCCAAGAGGTACCATTTTTTATCATGGCATTCATATAAATAATTAACTTTCTCATGCAAGCCACTATGGCTACTTTCTTCAATTTTCCTTTC
>DAIEGU010000156.1 GCA_027356065.1 Gammaproteobacteria bacterium | reverse complement strand
ATCAGGGCCATTGGTTATCCACATCTTAGTGCCGTTCAAAAGGTAATGATCGTCTTTCTTTTCAGCACGTAATTGTAAACTCATGACATCAGAACCTGCGTGCGTTTCGCTCATTGCAAGCGCACCTATATATTCACCTTTGCAGAGTTTAGGAAGATAACGATGTTTTTGTTCCATCGTCCCATTCAGACGTATTTGATTGACACAAAGATTAGAATGCGCGCCATAACTTAATCCGATAGCAGCAGAAGCCGTACTAATTTCTTCCATAGCAACAACATGATCAAGATAGCCAAGGCCTGAGCCACCGTATTCTTCTTCGACCGTCACGCCAAGCAAACCCAACCTGCCTAGTTCGCGCCAAATTTCTTTTGGGAAATGATTTTCACTATCGATAGTTGCTGCACGGGGAGCAATTTCACGTTGGGCATATTCTCGCACTGCTTCGCGCAGCATGTCGTTGGTTTCACCCAATGCAAAATTCAAAAATGTCATTGTGGTCCTCCTGACGCTACAAGCTCTCGATTGTACCTAAATTAAGCTGATAAAGAAATCTTAAGGGTTTCTTAAGAATTCTTATTTAGTATGGGGGATTCTTCAAGGAACTAGTGTAAATAAATAGGAGTTTTAAATGCAGCATAATAATCCATCACCATCTTCTCCACTACCATCTGCCGGTGTTATCTTAGCGTATTTCAATATCTATCTTCAAAATGAAAAAGAACTTATTGATAAAAAAAATCCTCAGGAAAATGTTTATAAAGAAGAAGTAAAAACTGACACAACAGGATCGTATTACAGTTTACTTAGTAGTTTTCTTCAATCATCTACTAATCTTTTCAACTCATCCATTGAGGGAATAAAAAACACTTTTAAAAGCATCAGACAAACCCTGCAGGCAACTATTGATCACGTTACTGGGACTGATGAAAAATTAAAAAAGATTTACACATGGCTGCTAAATAAATTAGATCCTGAAAATTCGAATAATACAGATGCTCTTCCGCCTGATAAATGGACATGGGACCATTGGCTAGACTTTGCAATTGAATTACGACATAAAGGCTCTGAAGCGCAACAAGCCAAAACTACTTCCGGTCAATCACGTTGCTGTGAAGTATTTTTTGCACTTGCAGATGATATCTTAGTTACAACGATGCAAAATACCGATGGTAGCAACGCTTATGTTACAAAAGTACGAGAATTACATCAGTTGGTCGATCAAAAAGAAAAACTTATATATCAATATTCAGGTTTAGATAGTAAAACCACACCCAATGCTGCAAAAGTGAAAGAGTTTAATAAAGAAATAGACAAGCTTTTATTGAAACTTTGTTATCTGGGTGATCTAAAGGCAATATTAAAAGCCTCTACACGCATTGATACAGAGAAACGTGTAGGTTTATTAGATCATCTCCTATCAGTGGTCCAAAAAGAAATTGAACTAAATGAAAAATCTTGCTGTCACAACTTTCCTAAATTTAACGAAACAAGACCATATCCATTACAGTGGCACTTTGCCAGAATTTGTTTTAAGGACAGAAAATTTCATAATTATGCCGGGACAGGTTATGTAGAGTTTGTACAACAAGCTAGGCTAGATTACCAAAATAGAAAATCACAAGACGAAGAAAAGAAAAAATTTACTTCATCACAATCCACAAGACCTGAACCTAATATTAAGGAGGATCAAAGCATTTCAAGCTTGGAATTGCTACACATCGTTGAAAATTATGAAATCTTTGATAATTATCAACAAGTAAATCTAAAAAAACCATTTGATGAGAAATTAGAAGAAGAACAACAACAGAAAACAGATCCGCAAGAAGAAGTTAAAAAACAGAAAGAAGAGAAGAAAGAAGAAGAAACATCAATAACTGATTTTCAAATGGTGCAAAAACCTTCTAAAGACAGTTCCAAACCTATTGAGGCATCCCAGAAAAAACATAGAAAGAAAAGCAGCGTTAATGGCGGCGGCGGTATGTTCGAAAAAGCTGATAAATCTCCGACGAAGGAAGAGGAGCCTAATCACAACAAGTCACGTGGATTAAGACTGAGTCGAGAACAGCAAGAATAGTCTAACCATTTGACGAAATGGATGAGTAGCGTTAATCTTCAAACCCATAATTAAAACGCTGCTCATCTCATGACAATACAAGCATTCGTTAGACTCAAAAAAGGCGAAGATCGCCGCATTCGCGGCGGTCATCCATGGATTTATAGTAATGAAATCAATGTCAGTTTGACGCCGCTGAAAACATTTACCGCAGGCGAAGAAGTACGCATCGAGGCACACGATAGTACGGTGCTTGGAAATGGCTATATCAATCCACATTCCTTGATTGCTGTGCGTATGCTTACTCGCAATCCTGATCAGCATTTAGATCTGCACTTTTTCCAGCAACAACTGAAAGAAGCGCTGTCTTTGCGTTCACTGTTATTTACTAAACCTTATTATCGTATGGTGTTTGGTGAGGCAGATAACTTGCCTGGCCTTGTCATTGATCGCTTTAATCAACATATTGTTGTGCAAATTAATACGGCGGGGATGGAACAAAAACAAGATGTAATTATAGAAGCATTACGATCTGTACTTCCTGATCTACAAACTATTTTGCTACGTAATGATAGTAGTATTCGCGAACAAGAAGGTTTGGATACTTATATTAAAGCGGCTTATGGAACGCCACCAGATGAAATCATCATCGAAGAAAACAATGCGCAATTTGCTATTCCATTTTGTAAAGGCCAAAAGACGGGCTGGTTTTATGATCATAGGATGAATCGTGCGCGGCTTAAAAATTACGTGGAAAATAAAACTGTACTAGATGTCTTTAGTTATTTAGGTGGTTGGGGCATACAAGCGGCAACATTTGGTGCAAGTCAAGTTGACTGCATAGAGTCCTCTGCTTTCGCTTGCGATTTCATCCGTAAAAATGCTGAACTGAATCATGTTGCGTCTAACGTTAATGTCATTTGTGATGATGCATTTGATGCGATGAAAAAATTAATTCAAAGCGGTAAAAAGTACGATGTTGTTGTGTTAGATCCACCTGCTTTCGTGAAAAAGTTTAAAGATAAAAAAGAAGGTTTAATTGCGTATCAGCGTGCTAATGAGCTGGCATTAAAATTGCTAACAACAAATGGAATTTTAGTTTCTTGTTCATGCTCTATGCATATCAGCATGGAAGATTTGACCGAAATATTAAAGCGTGCTGCATTTCGTACTCAACATAATATTCAAATTTTAGAACGAGGCCATCAAGGGCCTGATCACCCATTGCATATTGCGATACCTGAAACAGATTATTTGAAAGCGATATTTGTTAGAAAAAACTGAAGGTCGTGATGTGTGCGGGAAAAAGCCCAGGGAAGATGCAAGCACCTTCCCTGGCTTTGCTATTTACTTCTTCTTTTTGCCGCCTTTTTTCTTTGCTACCATTGTGTTTCTCCCTGTAGATTAAGAAATGTTCAACGAGCAGTTCATTATATACATAATTTGTATTGATTTGTGAATAGCTAAAGATCCAGTCAGGGTTTGCATTAAATGATGTTATTGCTAAATAATATATGTCATCCTGAACAGGCGTTTTTTGCCTGTGAAGGATCTGATGATAATTAAAAGATCCTTCACAGGCAAAAAACGCCTGTTCAGGATGACACATAAATCACATCTGTTTACCCACAAAATACGCCACAGCAGAAACGCCGTATAACTTATTCATTCACCCGCAGTAACAAATTTTCAGGATCGTATGATTTAAGCTTTTGCCAAGCAGCAATGCGATCTTCGTTTTGCATAGACACGAATTCTTCTAATGAAATGAATGAAAGTAAATCAAGCTCACGTACAGCATATCGGCGTAGCAAGGCTTTTAATTGTGGTGATTCAAGTACATTTTCTCGTGAATATTTATTGCGCTGTAGTTGCAATATCGTTTGAATGACTGGTTCAGCAAAATGATAAAATTGCTGCATAAACTTATCTTTTTGTTTAGGCTTCAAAGACTGAATAGCTTGCTGAATAGTATTTTCTCGGTAGCTTTGATAATCATTTCGTATATCTTCTACTCGGCGTTTCAATTCCGTGAGTTCCAGTTCAAAAGTTGCATCTTGCAACGTCACTACTTTAGCAGCCTTACTTTTTGGCATTTGATAATTGTTCTTGATTGCACTGAAAAGATAACCTGCAAGGTTTTCCACCCTGCCTTCTTGATAAGGCTTAGAAGCAATGACTACGCCAATTTTATCCACAACAAATTTTCTATCGTATTCTGTCAACAATTGGTCTATTTGTTCTGCAGATAATCCAAAATCTTGATGCAGCTGAGCTTTTAAGTCATCTTCATTTATTTCTGTGAGTAATTTATTACTACCAAGACGAGTTTTCTTTGCACGCTCTTTAAGTTTGAAACGTACGCGCACTACTTTGCGTCCTTCACGCACATATTCAGATGCAATAATCAAATCAGAATAAGTGTTGACCTCATCAATCGCTTTATCAAGCACACGACGTTTGAAGTCACGAAACACATCGTACTTGCCTGCCGGAACACCCATTAGCTTTTTGAATAATTCTATGTCAAACCACTTAGTGTGTGGCAGACCGCGATAGCGAATACAATTTTCATACAGCGCAAGTCCGTAGCTAGAACGAAATTTGGATTGGATAACAAGATCAATTTTGCCAAACATAGAAGGTGTATGTAGCAATTGCTTCATACGCGGTGAATAAGCGTAATAACAAAGCGGCCCTTCCAAACTAACGCTCGCTATAATTGAACTCGCAGTCCAATTCTCGTTGCCCGTTTTATCGTCTATCAAATTCCACTCTATGATCGTGGAAATCAAACTTTTGAGCGCATCTTTAATTGCAGCATGATTATTCCCCTGATAACCGATCAAACGGCACAGTTGCTTAACAGTAATTTCATGCTCATCTTTCAACATGAGTTCTTGGTAAGCATGATATAAAAGCGCATTAGAAATTTTACGCTGCAACAAACTTAATGTGTTTGAACAATGAATAGTTGCTGCATGTTTTTTTAATTCTTTATTTTCTTTTTTTTGCTGTCCCACATTCGTCACATTTCTTCCCATAGCCGTCACATTCCTTCCCATGAACGTCACACTTAATCCCATATCCGTCACAACGTTTACCATAAACGTCACACTTATCGCGATTTAATTCTATTCAATCAATTCGTTAGATGATCGTAAACAAATACTAAACAAAAGATAAAACAAAAACACAACAATGTAATGTATAGATTTATATGCTTTTTTATTTAATATAAAACAAAACAAATGATATATTAGGCTTTAACGTAATACAACGACAGGAGTCCACATGGAAATCATTGCATTTGTTAATAATAAAGGCGGCGTAGGAAAAACAACTTGCAGCAAACTGATGGCTGAATATCTCAGCAAAACCAGAAAGCTACGTACACTTTGTATCGATTTCGATCCTCAATGTAATTTCTCTCACCAGTATTTACATATGGAAATCGATCCTGCTGCTCCCGAAGGTTTAATACCACCTATTCATCCTGATTTTGATCCTATCGATCCAGATGATAGTGATTGGGATGGTAGAAGCAGTATCGCGGAAATTTTTTATGGCCAAGGCGTTGTTCCTTACCCAACATATGTTGAGAATTTAGACATAGCTCCTGGTCATGCTGAAAAACTACTCACTGCTGAGTCTGTTAGACGATCTGAAGTCGTAGAAAAGGTGCATAAACAACTCGCTAGTTTTTTAAATTCATCTGATGTTCAAGCTGCATACGATGTTGTTGTCATTGATACAGCACCATCTAAAGGCCCACTGACTATCAGTGTAATAAAAGCAGCAACTCATATTGTTATTCCTTCTGTGATGGAAGAACAACCCGTCCAAGGTATTTACGGTATGTTGCAACTTTGGATGCAAGAATCATTGTCGCGTGAAAAATCTAGGCCATTGCAGTTGGTTGGCATCTTACCAAATATGTTTAAACAAACTCGATTGCATAAAGATATACTGCAAAGCTTGCAGAATAATCTAGCTATTGGTAAGTATGTGCTGCCTGTTAAATTTTCCCAACGTATAGTTTTTGCTGAAGTAGATGCTGCTGATTCAAACCCACGCTCTATCTTTGATTTTCAAGAGCAACACGTTGCAAAAACAGAAGCTATGGAAGTATGTAGTTATATTGCAGAGAGGATATTTGCATGACTAAGAAAAAACGATTTGGAATTTCTGAA
>DAIEGU010000144.1 GCA_027356065.1 Gammaproteobacteria bacterium | reverse complement strand
TGACACATTTGAATTATGCAACAATGCCCAAGGAGGGTGGGGGCTATTAATTAAAATATGTTTTGCAGATTGATATGAATTGCTGCATGGTTTCGCAATGATTAATCTCATTACAAAATTCTACTCGATGAGATAATTGTCTTGCGTAGTATTTCGCAAACTTGCGTGCTTGGATAATCGCAAATTTCTCACCATTTAATAACTGACTTAGATCGGAAACATGTTCAATCAATATTGAACATGTTTCTTGTAATGAAGGTGTTTGAAATGGTTCTTGATTCATTTCTGCTATGAGCTTAGCAATTAACCAAGGTTGTCCTACGCCAGATCGTGCAATCATTGCGCCAGCACATCCAGTTGCTAACATTGTTTTTAATGAAGATGAACAAGCAATATCACCATTGCCAATAACAGGAATTTTTACTTCATCAACAAAAAATTTTATTTCATCGTGTCTGCAAGGTGTTTCGTAATGTTCCGTCCAATGTCTTCCGTGTACAACTAAAAAATCAGCACCAGCATCTTGTATCACTTGCGCAATGTTGCGATTAAATTTTTCTGTTCTTGCAACGTCTTCCACGCGTATTTTAATTGACACGGGTACATGCGTATTTTGCTTCATGGCAGTGATTAGATGATAAAGTTTGCTTGGTTCAGTTAAAAGACGAGAGCCAGCTCCTTTACTACGGATTTTTTTTACTGGGCAGCCGCAATTCAAATCGATGAGATCAGCACCATAAGCGGTCGCCATTTTTGTCGCTTCAGCTAATTCACTTGCATCGCTTCCAGATAATTGAAAACAAACGGGCCCTTCATCGGTCGCTTTGTTTATAAAGCGTTTTACAGCGTGATCGGATTGATGAATCAGTGTTTTACATGAAATCATTTCAGTGCAGGAAAATGCAGGTTTACTATATTGCCAGATCAAACGTCGGAAAGGCGAGCAGCTAAGTCCAGCAAGTGGTCCTTGAATTAAGTTATTCGAAAATGTTTTGTTGCCCAATTTGAGCGGAGTAATTAAGGACATGTTTTCATTCAATCATGGATTTAAATTTAATTAGAGAATATTTTTAATTTATTTGCGCTATTATACAGAAATAATCAAAATTTAAAAAATGATGATTTCTTGACCGACGATCATCATCGGTCAAGAAAATTTTAGTTTATGATTTCACGCTGTTTGTAATTTTTTTGCGGCATCTAAATGTTGGACTACAGCGGCCCTGGTATCGGTGAGAAATTTTTTAACGTCGTCTGATGTTGCTGTTTTCATTAATTTTTGATCAATCATATCCAGTGCTGCTTGATGACCTTTTACCATAGCATCGACATATGCTTTATCAAACGCATCTCCTTGTAATCCGCCAAGCATCATCATGGCCTTCATGCCTTGCGTGTGTATGTCTTCAGAAGCGCCGCCTTTTAAAGATGACGCATGCATATTGTTAACCATCTCAAGGAGTTGGGTTAAATTACTGCCGTGCTGATCAATCATCATTTTTGCGAAATCAGCAACACCGCTGCTGGTTTTTTTGTTGGAAGCAATAACGCCAAGGAGAATTTCAAGTTTATCGATAGCAGCAATAGTGGCCAAACTACCTATTTCAGCAGATGTAAGTGTCGTTGTATTTGCACCGGTAACTTTAGTGGAATTATCAAATGTTAAAGAATTGCTATTTGCTTGCGATGTGGTATTTGCATCTTGCGCATAAGCAAAATTGATTGTGGTGATGGCAGCGAATGTTGAAGTGCAAATTAGCAGTTTTTTCCAATTCATAGATTTACTCTCCTTGTAAAAATATTCCATGTTTAAGGATGTAAGTATAACAGTTTAGAAGAGTGTGTGGCGGGTGTACTTGTTGCCCCCCCCCTGACCCCCGCACTTGTTGCCACTTGTTGCGGGGGTCAAGGTAGGGGGTATCTTATTATAAGTACACTTCCAAATAAGGATTAGCCTGCTGGTGTGAGTGGAGCGGCCTGTGCTGGATCAGCTGGTGCTACAGGTGCAGACATTGGAGCGGGAGTGGCTTCCACTGGTGCAGGCGCAGGAGGAGCGACTTCAACCGGTGCGGGAGCCGGTGGTGCTACTTCCATTGGTGCAGCAGCAGCCGGTGCCGCTGGCATTGCTTCAACTGGGGCAGCAGGTGCAACTTCGACTGGCGCTGCTGGAGTTGGCATTGGAGCAGGTTCAGCTTCTACTGGAGCAGCGGGTGCTGCTGGCATAGATTCTGCTGGAGCAGCTGGCATAGTTTCGACTGGAGTTGGTGGTGCTGCTGGTAGCGCTTCTACAGGCTCAGCTTGAGCTAGCTCTGGTTTATTAAGCGGTTCGGGCTGTAAAGGTTCAATCTTTTTAGGCTCATCAGTTGTTGGCGGCTGGGGCGCTATATCAATTGGCTTAGGCATATTATCACTCTCTTTAATAGGCTCAAGCATTGGTGGTTCTTCACCCTTTTTAGGCGGAGCAATAGGCTTTAATGTCTCAACTGGTTCCAAGGTTTCAATGGGCTTCGATGCTTCGGTTGGTCCTAATGTTTCAATGGGTTTAACTTCAGGTTCAATCGGCTTAGCAGGTTCAAGAGGTTTTAACTCTTCTTTAGGCTTATCAGCTGATTTATCCGCATTATTAATGATGGTAGGTTCTAGCGGTTTGATTGGCAGAGGTTGTATTTCCGCAATGGGTTTTGTTGGAACAATAATTTCCGCAGGCTTATCTTTATCACCAGTCACGACAGGTTCTGTTGGTGTTTTCACAATAACAGGTGCTAGCTCGATAGCTTTTGGCGGCTGAATATCCGTGAATTTAGAAGTTGGTTGACTTAATGGCGTTGGTTCAACGGGTTTGACTATAGGTTGAAACGCTGTTTTATCAATCACATCTTTTGAGATTGGCATAATTGCTGGTGCAATGGGTTTGGCTGCAACAACAATGTCTTTTGGTACGACTGTCACTGCATCAGCAGCTTGTCTATTTTGATAATTAATAACAGTGGTTTGATTGTTATAGATGTTAGTAACGTACGTATTATTCACGATGGTGGTGTTAGTAACGTTAACATTCGTGAAGTAGTTTCTACTTACTGCATAAGGTGGTACATAGACATCACGAGGGCCTAATGGTATCCATCCCATTTCACCACGGCTACCTATGGAAATTCTTACGTTTCCAATTTTGATAAAAGCGACTAATGCGGGTGCGTAAACAGGTTCAACATGTCGTGGTCCTGGGACCCATGCCCAATTGCGATTGATAAATATCCAGCGTCCATAATGAAATGGTGCAAATCCCCAAGATTGGTTATCAATCCAAGTCCATCCCCATGGTGCAATCCATTCCCAATGTCCGTAACGATAAGGCGCCCAATTAGCTGGTACATGAGAAGGTCTCCATACGTGACCATAAGAATTTGTTGCTTCCCAATTGCCATAAGAATCTAAATCTTCATAGCCAACCATATTAGGTGAAACATATCGAACTGATGAAGATCTTAAAAATCGTTGATCACGTTTTTTTGCCCATTTATCAAATAAATCTAAACGTGGAAGTTTCGTCATTTGATAAGGATTTAAATTGTTACCCATAAATGAGTAAGCCATTTGTCCTTTTAAACGATAGGAAGCTGTTTTGCCATAAACGATGGCTTGACCACCATGAATCGCAATATTTGTTGTCATGCGGCTCACATCTAAACGATAGTCGCCTGGTTTGTTGATGACTAAAGCTAAGTGCGGCGTATTAATTTCATAGGTGATACCAGCGTTTTTTCTAACGCTTAAGTTAATGGTGCCTTGAGTTAACTGAATTTGTGCTAAACGTTGATTGAAATTCAAAATACCTAGATTTGTTTCTGTATTGATACGGACAACGGCACTGCCTAATTGAATTTCCGCTCTACCTTGTTTATCTGTCCAAATTCGGTCGCCTGTGATTAATGGACGATTTAAAGTAGCAAAAGACCATTTGTTATTTGCAGTAGATGAGTAGGTGACTGCACCTTCAATATAGCTTAAACGCGCTACTTTTGAGGGTGGGTCAGCAAGTACAGAGGTTGCAAAACATAGTAAAACCAGGGAAAAACAGGCAAGAAGACGTTTCATGTGCAGGTCTTTTATAGTAATGGAATTGTGCATTATATTACCTTTTGCCAAAATGGCAATCAAAAGGCTGTTATTTTTTAGACAATATTAAGTGATTCAATGCCGCGAATTTCTCTTATTCACAGCATCGTTATTTTTGAGATTGTCATGAATATATGAGGTAAAATCGTAGCGAATTTTTAAGTCTAAGAAGGCACAGAAAGCTAATGAAAGCTAAATTATTTCAAACCAAATTATTTGTTAAAAAATCACCGACGCATGGATATGGTGTATTTGCTGGAAAAAGTATAAAAAAAGGGGAAAAGATTGAAGAATGTTACATGTTGGTTTCAAGAGGCGGAGATAAAAAATTAGAAGATTATTATTTTGATGCAAAAGGCAAGAACGCGATATTTTTAGGGTTTGGTTGTATTTACAATCATGCTGATGAACCTAATGCTGATTACACTATTAATATGAGAGACCATGTCGCAACTATTAAGGCAAGTCGAAATATTCGCAAGGGAGAAGAAATATTTGTTTCATATGGTACAAAATGGTTTAGCAGTCGTGGTTGGGAGCCAAAACAAACTAGCGAAACAAAAAAGAAGAAAAATAAAAAGAAACGTAAGTAGATTTCATTTTTTTCCCATTTAAGGAATTTTATCTCATGAGTGCTATTACAATTCGTGAACCAACGAATGAAGATAAAGATAAATTTCTTGCTGTGATGCAACATAGCCAATCGTTGCATCATCCGTGGGTGCAAGCGCCAATTACATCACAAGAATTTGACCAATATTTACAGCGCTATCAATTGCCTAATCAAAAAAGTTTTTTAGTTATGACACCAGCAAATGAAATTGCTGGCGTATTTAATGTGAGTGAGATTGTTCGTGGTTTATTTCAAAATGCTTATCTAGGTTTTTATGCTGTTATCGATTTTGCGGGAAAAGGGTACATGAGTGCCGGGTTAAAATTAGTATTGGATAATGTCTTTACGCAACTTAATTTGCATCGTTTGGAAGCTAATATTCAGCCAAAAAATTATCGTTCTAAGCAATTAATTAAAAAGAATGGATTTCGTTATGAAGGTTTTTCACCTAGATATTTAAAGATTAATGGCGAATGGTGCGGACATGAACATTGGGCGATGACGTATGAAGATTTTATAAGAGACAATGCAGATGTTGTCAAAAAAGATTCGATTGATCTTATACCTTATAATTCAGCATGGCCTGAGATGGCTGCAAAAGCTATGCAAGAAATTTTGGATGTCATTCCTAAAAATAAGATTATTGATATTCAACATGTGGGAAGTACAGCCATTCAAGGACTGTCGGCAAAACCAATTATCGATATTCAAATTGCGGTACATTCACTAGCTGAAATGAAAGTGATTGCTGTGCCTGAGTTGCAAAAATTAGGTTATGAATATTGGTATGAAAATCCAGACCCGAGCAGAATGTTTTTTGTCAAAGGCATGCCACCATTCGGTGAGAAAAGAACGCACCATGTGCATATTGTTGAGCACGATTCAGATCATTGGCGTAATAAAATTTTATTTAGAAATTATTTACGTGAAAATCCATCTATAGCAAAAGAATATGAACAATTAAAAAAACAGCTAGCGAACGAGCATGCTTACGATAGAGAAAAATATACAGATGAAAAATCTGAATTTATAAATAGAGTTCTGAAATTGGCAAAAAAATAGATTAATAATATATTGTCTTAATGTTCTCTTAACTATTTAGTTTTAACTTATAATTACGATAGAGGTAAATGTTAAATTGAATTTTAGTGAGAACATATGACGTTGACTTATCAAGATGCAATTGCGATTTTAGCAGAAATTAAAGTTAAGTTATTTGATATCAAAAGCAAAAATCCTAATAATGTTGCATTAGATATCGCCATACAAAATGCTGACAATGCTTTGGTTGCGCTTGACGATCCTACGATTGAATCCATGAATTTTACCGCTAATTTTTTGACAGGTCTTTTAAAAGAATATCCTAACGATCTCAATATTTCAGTTGGTGATCATGTAACTCCTGGATCTTTGGTTGAGGAATTAAGAAGAGACCAACAGAGAAGAGAGCCTTTATTTCGTTTAAATCTCAAAAACAATCGAGATAACATTGATCAAGATGAAAGAGTCATTGCTGCTAAAGCTGCAATTGCACAGCGAGAAGGGGTGCACAGAGAAGCACATGAAGAGCACAAAATAGATAGCGCCAAAAAATATTTGGATGAGGAAAAAGTTAAGAAACTTATTGATGAAGTATTTAAGGCTGCTGATGCAAAGAATGTAGATGCCATTTTGTTTTCCATGTTTGAATTGCGAAGTTATTTAGATAAAAAATTTATGCTGTTATCGAATCCTTTAGAGAGTGCGCGCTTAGATGTATTAGATGGTTATAAATCAATTGTATCTAAACATGCTATCAAGGATGATGTTGTTATTGGTGAAGCACTTAAAAATCTTCCTTCTTTGAAATTTGATAATGCTAATCATTTAGTGCTGTCAGTTCATAAAATAGCAACTCAAGTTGGAATTGATAGTACTAGTATTGCTGATAAGTTGGCAGATCCTGATATTGCCATCATACGCCATTTAACTCATACAAAATCCATTGAACGAGTATTGCCAGCAATAGACGCATTATTTCCACAAGCGATAGTAGGCCAACAAAAAAGTGATAGGGAGAAAGGAAAAGCAGATAAAAATCGTTTCCAGCAGAAAATGTATGTATATGAACTTGAACATTCATTTGAAATTTATCAGGCACAACTTAAGTTAGTGCCACCTCACTTAGATAAAAAAGACGTAAGTCCAATAATAGCTATGGAATTTTTGAAGCATATTGAAACTATTATATTGACCACTAAATGGAAAACCGGCTTTTTTTCCGGTATAAAAGTTTATGACACAGCCGGAAAGTTGTTAAATACGGTTTCTCCCACCATGAATAAAATGCTTGGTGAGATACAAGCAGCAAAGCAAATTGCCACACTAGATCCGAGCATTTGGGTGAAAGCATTTGGTAATGTAGCTCAATTAGGTTTAGATGCTGCATTAAACGAACCCAAAATTTTAGGCATTAAGACAAGAGATGAGCAAATTCAGCATTTCTTTAATCAATTTAAATCTGCACACGAAAATAAAGAGAAGCTAATACAGGAGCAAAATACGAGTAAACCGCGTGTGCCCAAAGGTTGAATAAAACAATAACATAAAAATAATTTATACTATTTAGGTCATATGAAACTAATAGGGCATTACATGAAATTATTTTTAATGCTGCTTTTTATTACAATTCCTTTTTTTGCATTCGCTTATGACCATAATTATAGTGCAACTGGCATCGATGGTAAGGGAAATCCCGTGCAAGGTGCTGTCTATAGCAATAATGGAGATATTGATGTAGGTGGTGAGATCACAGATGAGAACGGTGCACTTCATTCTTTTCAAGGCAAGTGGAATGGATATGGTCATGTTAGCGGCGAAACAGATCAAGGTGACTCATTAGAATTAGATACAAATTAAATCTTATTTTATTCTTATTACAATCCAATTATTTATTGAAATAATAGATTAAATATCAGCAGTCTAAAGTTAGTTATAATTTATATTATATATACCTAGCTAGAGAGCGAGGCTAATGATGTTTTCTCAAAACGCTTTATCTTACGACGAACTAGAAGAATATTTGAAAAATCAACTTGAAGCCGAATTGAAAGTTGATGCAGTTTCTTTTGCAGCAACATGGTTAGAAGAGGGTGCTAAAGTTATTTTTGCGCCAAATATAATATTAATGGCAGTTCAACAATTCAAACAATCAATTCCTCTTGATATATTAAATGCAGCGGGTAGTAGATGGAATTTTTTTGATGGTATTGCAGGATATGTGTCTGCTTATTATCAATTTCAAAAATTACCGGAGGCGAAGCGACGCAAAAAAGAAAAAACAATGTGGGCAGCTTATGAATTAAGTGCGGCAAATATTTTAAATGCTTCAGCTATATTAACTTTGTTGGCTCAACACGGTGTTTTACAAGGGTTGGCGGCAACTGCTAGTAGTCCATTAAATGGTATAGCATTTGCAGCAATCATGTGGGGTAATGCTATTCACTCGTATATTAATTTGTATCGAGCCGTAAAAAAATCCAATGATCCTGTTTATTTGTTTGAAGATTATCTTATCAAAATTGAAAATATAAAAAATAAAATTCAAAAATTCGAAGATAAGCTAAATAGCTATGAAACTGATGATTATGATGTCGATGAGAAAGAATTGAAAAAAATTAATAAAATTCATCAAAAAATCGAGTACTGGAAAACAGAACAAGAGCGTTTGCAGCAGCAAGCAATTTTAATTGCTCAAGTTAAGTTTGATAAGCAACATCCATTATCAGATCAATTGAAAGATAAATTTGCTGCTATTACCAAGCGCGATAAACATATTTTAGAAGCAGAGCCAACTTCATGGGGTAAAAAAATAGTTGAGCAATTAGAAATAAATCAAAAAGAAAAAATTGAAAAGCGAGCAATTAATTCTATGGCTTGGACGACAGCTGCAATAGGTATGACATTAATAGCCATATCACCATTTTCTGGGCCCGCAGCGCCCGCTGTGGCAGCAGCAGGAATTGCAATTGCAGCCATAGCTGGCGCTATTAAGCTTGGTGAAGTGTTGGTATCACGTGCCGTAAATACGATTGCTAAGCATCAGCAAAATAAAAAAGAAAGAGTTCATTTGCTGACTGAATATGTTAAATCATTAAATTCTAATGATATGCTAAGTCATTTAGCATCTGATGATATCAAACTGCTTTATCGGCTTTCCTATGAGCATAATAAACAAGTGTTAATTAAAAATAATCCTGGTATAAGCGAAAATTATCTTGAAAAGCATTGGTATGAACAACTTGATAAAATGGATTTGAAACAAAGAGAAAAGCTATTAAATATGGCTGAAAAAAAATCCATTGAGGATAGACTTTTGGGGAAAATATTGGGTTTAGATCCAGTTAAAAATGAAAAAGAATTTCAATCTGCAACAAGTATTTTATCTAAGAATGAAGCTAAACAAATTATTAATCGCGAATGTAGAATGCATTTAAATATTAGTATAAAGCACAGTTTTTCATCATTATTCTCTCATCAAAAAAATGAAACCAGAGAAATTGATGTTAATAAATTCGGTCACAATTTTAATCATGAATAATATTATTGGCTCAATTCAGAAAATTGATTTGAAAGACATTGATGAAAATAATTTCTCACCTCGTCACGTTGGGTGTATTGTTTTGTCTCATGATAATAAAATTGTGTTACAACAACGTGATCAAGATGCATATACATTTCCAAATTGTCTTGCCACATTTGGCGGACGAATTGAAGAAAGCGAAAACCCAATGGATGCGCTAGTTCGTGAATTAAACGAAGAATTAGGCGCAAAAGTGGATGAAAAAAATGTAATTAGTCTAGGCACAATTATTGAGCATGATGGGAATAATAAAACATTAATTTATGTTTATTTTTGGCAGGATAAAGAAAACACAATAACAGGCTGTTATGAAGGCGAAGCGCGATATTATGAAAATAAAGAAGCAGCGTTTGCACATCCAAAAATAATGGAAGATGTAAAATGGTTGTTATTTGAATGTGATCGCAGAGGATTTTTTAAGAAATGATTTTTTTATTCTCGGTGTTGTGAGTTTGCTGTTGCGGGTTAGAGTGGGGGCTGAACGCCCCCTTTTTTGACTTTAAGAATTAAGCACGGTGATATGAGCGTTAGGATCAGGAAAAATACTTACGGGTGTATGAGCAAATTGTTCATGCAATGTATATTTGCAAATTAATTCACTATCTGCACAGGAAGAAGATCCATTTGCACAAACAGGTGTGCAAGGATTTACACGATGTGCTAACACCCATCTACCATTTACTTTTTTCATGACAGCATTAATACCTGGATCTCCGCCGCCTGTTGTTTCAATGTATGCCCAGTTATGATGGACTTTTAAATAATGTACTTTCAACGTTACATCCATGTTTCGCTGTTTTTTTACTGCTGCTTGTAAAGAATTTAAAATATCTTGTTTATCTGACGCGCTAGCATCGTCTGTGTAAGCACTATTAGATGTGTACATCATACGCGGATGATGCGTAGAGCAAGCTATAAGTAAAATAGAAAGTGAACAAATTAAAAAATTTTTCATGGCTGATTACTCGGGTTATTGAAATCAAAAATTACTTTAAATCATTCTTGTAAGTGTCGCAATGCAGTTTTTCACTAAAAAGCTTGGAGAATAAGCTTCAAAACAGTAATGTATTTGATAAAGGAATTTTAAGGTATGGACATGATGACTCAAGGTACACCTAAATCAAATAATCAAATCTCGGTTCCAGCGGCTGTTTCAATAGGCGTGGGTGGCATGATAGGTGCTGGCATATTTTCTATATTAGGAATTGTTGCTGAAGCTGCTGGTGGAGGTATGTGGATTTCATTTTTAATTGGTGGGATAGTTGCGCTTTTTTCAACTTATTCTTATGCAAAACTAGGTGCGACTTTTCCCTCAGCGGGAGGTGCTGTTGAATTTCTTGTTCGAGGTTGGGGCATAGGAAGTATAAGTGGTTCTATTAACATTTTTATGTGGATAGGTTATATCATTGCCATTGCACTTTATGCTCAAGGATTTGCAGCATACGTCTTGGCTCTTTTTTCTTATTCTGCAACACCTTTACTATCTAAAATGATAGCCTTAGCTAGTGTTATATTTTTTACTCTTATTAATGCATTAGGCGCAGGTTCTGTCGGCAAAGCGGAGTTATTTATTGTTACCGTTAAAGTATGCATTCTTGTGTTATTTGCAGCGGTAGGTTTGTTTTTTATTCATGCAGATAATTTGTCGTCTGTGCATTGGAATAGCATGAGTGATATTTTCTTTGGCGCGGGTATTTTATTTATTGGCTATGAAGGATTTGGATTAATTACCAATGCTGCAGCAAATATGAATGATCCAAAAAAGAACTTGCCAATAGCACTATATACAAGTGTATTGTTAGTGATTGTCATTTATCTAGCTGTCTCAATCACAGTAACCGGAAATTTATCAATCAGTGAAATTAATGCAACACGTGATTATGCATTAGCACAAGCTGCTAAACCTTTTCTTGGTACATTTGGATTTAGATTGATTGCTATCGCTGCATTATTTTCTACTGCTTCTGCTATCAATGCGACATTGTTTGGTGGGGCAAATGTAAATTATATGATTGCACGTGACGGTGAGTTACCAACATTTTTTGATAGAAATGAATGGCGCGACGCTCCTTTTGGTTTATTTTTAACGTCATTACTTGTTATCTTATTTATTTTATTTTTTGATTTGTCAGGCATTGCCATGATGGGTAGCGGTGCTTTTTTATTAATCTATGCCGCAGTTAATGCAGGACACTTAAAAATTCTTTCACAAACCGGTGCAAAAAAATCAATTGTTATTGCTTCTTTAATTTTATGTTTAATTATGTTTACTGTTTTAGAAATATATACGTTTGAAAAATCACCTTTTACTGTTTATGTCATGGTTTTACTATTGATTAGCTCTTTTATTTTCGAAAGAATTTATAGATGGGCAAGAATGAAATAATAGTCTATTTTAAAGCTATTTGCTCAAGTTCTTCTAACCATTGATTTCTAGGTTTACCGCCAGGCGCAGTGGGTTCAAACCAATTATTTTTACACCACAAGTAGATTCCTATACTTTTCATTTGAATAAACCGATGAATATCTTTTAGCTGTTTATCATTTATTGGATATATTGAGCGATAACCATGAACGAACCAATCTAATTTTTGTTTCCATTCATCAAATGGTCGATTAGATAATTCTAAAAAAGGCCTTGCAATATCTGCAATAAACCAGTGATAAACTGGTTCATCGAAATCGATACTGTAAACTTGCTTGCCATCGTAAAGTACATTTCCAGGACGATGATCGCCGTGTGTCAAACCAAAATTTATTTCAGTACAATTTTGTGTATTAAGCCATTCAGTCATCATGTTAAATTTATTTTTTAAAATCGCATTTTCTGCTGACAAATAAGTCGTATTTTCATTCCAAATATCTTTCCATGTTTTAAAATGTAAATTTGCTTTGGGATGGTAACTTTTCGCAGCTTTATGCAATTTTGCCAATGATTGTCCCCAAGTTTGATAAAAATAAGCATCTTCATGCTCAAAATGAGCTATCTCGCCAGGAACTTCTTCTGCTACATGTGCAAGAAAGTGTAAGTCATCTTGAATAATTTCTTCAATGTAATTTCCTGATTTCGATTGGACTGGTTTACAAATAGGAGCGGCATTTTCAAACAAATGTTTTTGATAATCAATTGCTGAGATTGACTCATTATAGCTGCGTATATTGGGATGAGTCATGCGTAAAAACTTTCCTAAACCATTTACCTCAAAACGATAAACAAGGTTAATGCCATTACTGATCAATATTACTGAATTATCATCTGCATTCCATAATTTAGCGGCATGATGCGGTGTTGTTGTATGATTAATTTTTTTTAATGTTTTGTCCCACATAAATACTTTTTCTCGTTTACAAAAATAGCTTAATAGTTTATCTATAAAATAAATGAAAAAAATTATTATATCAAAAGGTGTTTCATGCTCAGTCTATTTATCAAAGGTCTTATTATTGGTTTTTCAATTGCAGCGCCTGTTGGTCCTATTGGCGTATTATGCATAAATCGATCCTTGCATGAAGGCTGGAAAGTGGGGTTGGCCACTGGAATTGGAGCGGCGTTAGCTGATGGGATTTATGGAGCGATCGCTGGATTTGGCTTGACATGGATGTCTAATTTTTTAATTAGTCATGCATGGTGGATTAAATTCATTGGTGGCTGTTTTTTAATTTATCTAGGCGCAAAGACATTTTTTTCAAGGCCACCTAAACAATTAGTTATTCGCCATTCTCATATAACTTTATTGGCTGCAGCGGGTACTACTTTTTTTCTGACTGTAACGAATCCTATGACGATTTTGTCATTTATGGCTGTGTTTGCGGGATTGGGTCTAGGCAATGCACATACAGGTTATATCGCCGCAGCAAAAATGGTATTCGGCATTATATTGGGCTCATTGTTTTGGTGGTTATTTTTAAGTACCGGTGTTTCGTTACTTTTCCGCAATAAAATCAAAAAAGTTAAATTATATTGGGTCAACTTTTTGTCTGGCTTGATTATTATGGCGTTTGGTTTGATTGCTTTGAATTGGAACTTATAATGAAAATAAATAATGCTGAAATATTTATTGAACATATACAAGGTAACGGAAATCTTAATTTCATCTTGCTTCACAATGCGGGAGGAAGTCATCATTTTTTCATTCATCAAATTGAATTACTAAAAAAATATGGCGATATTATGTGGCTAGATTTACCTGGACACAATGGAAGCGAGGGAATATCTAGTTATCAAATGAAAGATTTATCTTCCATTGTCAGCGTAATTTGCAAAAATTTCTCTCTCAAAAATATATGTTTGATCGGTCTCAATAACGGAGCTGATATTGTGCTTGATGTTGCGCTTAATTATTCATTACCAATTAAAAACATTATCCTTGTTGATCCACCCATATTTATGGAGAAAGAGTTTGTTGCAGAAATAAATGAATTTATTAATCAATTAGAACGTGATGATTACAGTCAATTTGTTATTTCATTAGTAGATGCTTTATTCATTAGTACAGATGATAGAAACAAAGAAATCGCTAAAGATGCTTTTAATAGTGTAGATAAAAAAGCCCTGCAAAATATTTTTAAAGGATTAATTGAATGGGACGCTCAATCAATTGGTAAACTTAAAAATATTTCTTGTCCTACATTGTGTATTTTGACTGATGAGCATCATTGTACTTACAGTAAATTACGTCAAGAAGCTCCTCAATTTGAAATTGGAAAAGTAATAGGTTCAAAATGTTGGGCGACTCTTGAAGTGCCTGAGCAAGTTAATGCCATGATTGAGAGGTTTTTGATGCTAAGAAGATAGAAAGCAGTTTACCGTTGGGTAAACTGCTTTTTTAAATGATCAATTCGATCCGTTGTTGTTCATGTTGCTATTGGTAGTGTTGTCTGGGGTGCCTGTGCTTGGATTGGTTTGAGTGGTGGTAGAGTTTGATGTGTTGTTGTTCATCGAATTGTTTTGATCAGTTGAAGTGCCACTATAATCTGCATAGGTTACTGTACCAGCTGTAATTGCAAAAATAGCTAACATGCTTAAAAGATATTTCATGGATAATCTCCGATAAAAAAGTATTAAAAAAGAATCATAGAGGGAAAATAGAGATCTCGCACTGAGGGTTAACCCTAATATTTATCGAAAAATGCCGAAAAACAGTGCATAGTTTAAATCATCGTATACTTGTTAAGCATAATAAGAAAAGTACAATTTAGCTATGATAAAATAAAAACAAAGCGTGGGAGTTTATTTCAATGAAAAAAATTCCATTTTTTTTAGGCTTCGTCATTTTCTTTTTCTTTTCTTGCGCTCTTTATGCTTATGATGGGATTACTTTTTATGGGGCAGAAATTTCTCAGAGCGATCGTTTCAATTCAGATGGACAGCGTTTAACGACAGTCAGTGATATTTTAAGACAAGATCGTGCAAATTATTATGTTTATGGAAAACCAAATAAACATGATCAACCTGATGATTATTTCACTACTAAAGCGCATAGAGATATATTTGATAGTGCAAAAATAATAATTGATCCTAAGTTAGCGCAAGAAATTATATATAGTAATCAACCGGTCTTAATTTCAGTTTTTGTCTATTCACCCACGGAGATTCATATTGAACCTGGATTGCCAGACCCACATACGGATTAAAAGCCAAATTATTTTTCTGATGTGCTTAATGTTTAGTATATCGTGTCATGCCCAATTACAAGATGGGTTAGAGCGTTTGAAAAAAGCTTATCCTAATCAAATTAAATCATATGATGATCATGATGTTGTATGGAGTGATCATACAAGAATGCTTATTGGCAAAGATAAATCTGAAAAAATGTTGCAAGAGAAATTAGATTCACCTTCTTTTTACGATCAATTAACACAGTCCTCCTATGTTGCAGGAAAACCAATAAATGCAAATTCATTTCATCCTGTGAATGATGCAGGAAGAATACGGTATGAGCCATTTTTTCGTAAGATGTATGGAAATACAGTGCAAGCAGTGATGAAAAAACTAGTGACTATTTATTGGATGCCATCTGTGTTTGGTAAACGGTACCCACTCTTGGTTACAACAATTAATGGAGTAAATATAAAGCTAACTCATATTTCGAAAGAGTTGGAGCAATTAGTGCAAAAACATCCTGAATTTCTTAAGTATTTACGAGACCCAGGCGGAGCATTTAACTGGCGAACGATTAATCATACAAATCGATTAAGTGCGCATAGTTTTGGAATGAGTATTGATATCAATCCTGCTTATTCAAATTATTGGCAGTCTGATTTAGAAAGAATGGGTCAACCTATTAGTGAAGCGAGCCCATTGACCTATAAGAGCGATATTCCTTGGGACATTGTGGTGATTTTTGAGAACCATGGTTTCATTTGGGGTGGAAAATGGTATCACTATGACACCATGCATTTTGAGTATCGGCCTGAAATGTTTGTATCCTTTCGGCAAATCTGTGTGACTTCTTATAGGCCTAAGAAATAATCTAAATGCCTTAGTATTATATTGAGGCCATCATGCAACAGAATTTATTATCACTTAATGATGTTAAATCACATTTTGAA
>DAIEGU010000142.1 GCA_027356065.1 Gammaproteobacteria bacterium | reverse complement strand
TGACACATTTGAATTATGCAACAATGCCTTTAAAAAGTAGGGAATTCCTTTGCAAATCATATTCAACATCGAAAAATTTCGAGAAAATTACTTTACCCCTAAATAATTTCATCCTAACAAAAAGATAAAATCTATGCGCTTTAACTATCTTAAAAAAATAAAACACTACCTCCATACATTAAAACAAAAGCAATCAATAAATACAGTTGATGTAACGCTATTTATTCGTCAACTTGCAACACTGATTTCAGCGGGAATACCCATTATTCAAAGCTGTGAATTGCTAGAAAAAAGCCAAGAAAAAATAGCGTTGAAATTATTAATCCATCAACTAAAACGTGAAATGTTACGCGGCAAAAATTTCTCTCACAGCATAAAGCACCACAAACAATATTTTGATGATTTCACTTGTGAACTAATACAAATTGGTGAACATACAGGAAAACTAGATACTCTATTGACCACTATTGCCTTACACAAAGAAAAAAATCTTGCGTTCAGAAATCAGGTTAAACGCGTATTATTTTATCCTTGTATAATTAGCATTGTTGCGATTATCCTTACTTTCAGCATGTTTTTATTTATTGTTCCGCATTTTGCCGAGTTATTTCATGACACGCAAATAAAACTTCCTGTTTTGACGATATGCATTTTCTTTCTTGCTGATCAGTTAAATAAAAATTTATGTTGGTTTTTTTTGATAATCATTATTTGCATAGGCAGCATGTATTTCAATCATTATTTTCTTTCTATCAATATATCTACTAAAAAAATATTTCTAAATCTTCCATTCATTAAACACTTTATGCATAAACTTGCTCTCACCAGATTCACAAGAAATTTAGCGATAACATTATCTGCAGGTATTCCTATATTAGAATCATTAAAATTGACAATGAATATTCATCAAAACAAAACCTTCTGTGATAATGTTGCATTACTGCGCTACAAAATTAGCACCGGCATACAGCTATATCAGGCCATGGAAACATTACCGTATTTTCCTGCACTAGTAATACAAATGATCAAAGTTGGCGAAGAATCAGGAAAACTGGAGTACATGCTCAACAAAATTGCCGATTTACTCGAGGCAGATCTTGAACAGTTTATTAACCATAGTCATCAACTGCTCGAGCCCTTGATTATGATAGTGCTTGGTGTTTTAATCGGTGGAATGATCATTGGAATGTATTTACCTATTTTTAAGTTGGGAAGTGCTCTGTAGTGATGGATATTGTCCAATTTTTTGCAGTTAATCATGATGCTTTTCTACTCGTTGTTGCGATTGTTTCTCTTTTCATCGGTAGTTTTTTAAATGTAGTTATTTATCGGCTACCGCGCATGATGGAACAAAGCTGGAGCGAAGAGTGTCGTATTTATTTAGGATTAAAACCGCATAAAGAAGGTGAAAAATTAAATTTATGGTTACCTTTTTCCCACTGTACTGAATGCAAAAAAGTCATACGGCCATGGCATAACATTCCCGTTTTTAGCTATCTTTGGTTACGTGGAAAATGTGCATATTGTAAAGCGTCTATATCCATTCATTACCCATTAGTTGAAATACTAACATGCATTGGTTCTGTTTATGTTGCGTGGAAATTTGGTTTTACCTGGCAAACATTAGCGGCTTTACTATTTACCTGGATTTGTATCAGCCTTACCTTTATTGATCTTGATCATCACCTCTTACCTGATCAATTAACCTTATTGCTTTTATGGCTGGGATTAATTTTTAGTATTTTTAATTTATTCGCAAACAGTCACGATGCCATACTTGGCGCGATTATTGGTTATTTAATCTTTGCTATGACTCAATGGATATTTGCATGGAGCACCGGTAAAACCGGTATGGGACAAGGAGATTTCAAATTTTTAGCCGCATTAGGCGCTTACTTAGGCTGGCAAATGCTGCCGTTGATTATCCTACTTGCTTCCGTTACTGGCGTCATATTCACTCTTACTCATATGTTAATAAAACGACAATTCAAAAGTATTCCTCTGCCATTTGGCCCTTATCTCGCCCTTGCTGGCTGGATAGTTCTCTTATGGGGCGGAGAAATCATGCAATATTATCTTGAGGTCGTGTAATTGTGCTAGTCATAGGTTTGACCGGCGGCATTGGATCGGGCAAAACTACCGTCGCTAATTTATTTGCACAATATAATGTGCCCATCATTGATGCAGACATTATTGCTCGCGAAGTGATTCAACCACATCAACCTGCTTTTGCAGCCGTTATTGAACATTTTGGCGAATCAATACGCTCCTCATCCGGTGATTTGGATCGCGCCAAACTGCGACAACTCATTTTTAACGATGATGACGAACGTAAATGGCTAGAAAATTTGCTGCATCCATTGATAGAAAAAGAAATAGAAAAACAAGTGCAGCAATTAGACGCTCTTTATTGTATTGTTGTCATTCCTTTGTTGCTGGAAGTTCAACCTTATCCATTTATTAATCGTATTCTTGTTGTCGATACACTAGAACATTTACAAATTGAACGGGTCAAAACTAGAGACAAAGTTGATATTATGCATGTCACATCAATAATAAAAACGCAGATGCGACGCGAAGATAGAAATAAGCAAGCAGACGACTTAATCATAAATGATGGCAACATGAACGATCTGGTTGCCCAAGTAAAAAACTTGCATGATATTTATTTAGAAATGAGTTTGAGCAAATAATTCATCTGTCCTCATTTGAATCAAGATGTTATCATTGACGGAAAGGATTTGTGTAGCAGCCAGATGAACGACACCATTATTTATGAACAGCCATTAAATGAAATCATACGCGTATGCCTGCGGCTTGAGCAATTATTTTTGCAGATTGATCATCAACTGAATGACACATCGCAATTAGGTACTCGCAGTGTCATTGCTTTCATCATCAACGTCTTACATTTATTAGATAGGCCTGACTTAAAAGCTAAACTAGCGAAAGAGTTGACGCATCATCTTGCAAACCTCATGCGCTACGGTAACTTACCTGACATTGACTCTGACAAACTGAATTCTCTGACCCAGCAGTTAGATAAATATTCACGTAATCTTATTGATAGCAGCGGTAAAATTGGACATAAATTGCGTGACATTGAGCTGCTTAATACCCTGCGGCTTCATCTTGCAAGCCCTGGAGGCGGCTGCAGCTTTGATATTCCGCTTTACCATTATTGGCTGCAACAACCTATAGAACAACGGCAAGCAACTATTGATGAGTGGCTAAGTGAATTTTCCGAAATACGCGCGATTGTTGCTCTTTTGCTAGATATCGTTCGCGAAAATGCAAAAACAGAAGAAAAAACTGCAGTACATGGTTTTCATCAAGAACTGCTTGATCCTCAATCTAATTTACGTATGATACGCATCAGCATTGAACGTAACATTCACACTTATCCTGAAATCAGTATTGGCCGCCACTTTTTGAGTATACGGTTCTTTATTCCAAGTATTGAAAAAAGAGCTATACAATACACAGAAAACTTAATTTTCTGGATAGCTTATTGTAATTCTTAATTGGTGTTTTTCCATGAGTACCGAAAACAAATATGTAAGCTGTCCAACCTGCGGTAAAAAAAACATATGGAACAAAGACAATCCATTCCGTCCTTTCTGTTCAGATCGTTGTAAGTTGATTGATTTAGGCGACTGGGCAGCAGGAAAACACCGTGTCGCTGGCGAACCTGTCAATATTAATCCTGATGATGAAAAAGAAGATGAGTCATAAAAAATTCATTTCTGTTAACGATTTAAGCTTACCTCTAGTATGCTTAAAAGGAAAAAGCTGAACACCTTGCTGAGACCCGGCAGCTGAAGCAATTATTTATGAAAAAGAAATAATTTTGCTCATTGATGAAAGTCTCTCTTATTATTTAATTTTTATTATTTTTGGAAACAACGCCTAGCACGGCTTCTGCAAGCGAATTACCTGAATCTCCACGCAGCATATTATGCATATCAGTGAATGTATTTTCTAATGCTTCGACTTTTTCTGGATGATCTAAATATTCAAGAACAGCATTACAGATTGCTTCCGGATTTGCTGCATCTTGAATTAATTCGGGCACTAATAATTTATTTGCTAATAAATTTGGTAATCCCGCAAAAGGTGTTTTTACCAACAATTTGGCAAGTTGATGAGTAAAACGCGACATACGATATGCAATTACCATTGGCTTTTTATATAACATCGTTTCCAATGTTGCTGTTCCTGATGTAACGATGACAGCATCAGAAGCAGCCATGACATCATGCGAACGCCGAGTAAAAAATTGCAACGGCAAATCAGGTGTGAGCCGTTTGTAATGTTCATAAAATTCTTGATAGCGCTGTTCATTAACATGCGATGTTAAAAAACGTAAATGCGGTTTTTGCTGCCATAACAAATGTGCTGCGCGTAAAAATGGTTCAGCAAGATAGCGAATTTCTTGTCGACGACTACCTGGCAATAACGCAACATATTCTGCATCTTCACTAATACACAATGCACGCCGCGCATCAATTTTGTCTGGCTGCAATGGAATTTGATCGGCAAGAGGATGGCCCACATAACGCACGGGAACTTGATGCTGCTCATAAAATTTTGCTTCAAATGGCAACAGTGTCAACATCAAATCCACTGCTTTTGCAATTTTATAGATACGTTTTTGCCGCCATGCCCACACACTTGGACTGACATAATGAATGATTGGAATGCCTGCACGTCGCAACTTTAATTCCAATCCAATATTGAAATCAGGCGCATCGATGCCAATAAAAATATCGGGCTTATTAGCGATGAAATGACGATATAAATCTCGGCGTAATTTAATCAAATCAGGTAAACGCAAAAGAGGCTCAACAAAACCCATTACTGCTAAACGTTCAATATCAAACAGGCTGTTGCAACCCGCAGCTATCATGGCAGGGCCACCAATTCCTTCTATTTGCGCATGAGGACAACGTTCACGCAATGCTTGAATAAGTTTAGCGCCCAGTAAATCACCAGATGCTTCGCCAGCTAAAATACCTATTTTCAACGTACAATCCCGGCATTTGATGTTTGAATAAATTGAATTAGACGATCTATTTGCGGCGATTGCATTTTTTGCAATTCTTCTATTGCTCTTGCAACAGTTAAACCATTTCGATAAATGATTTTATAAGCACGACGAAGTTGTGACATCACTTCATCAGAAAAACCTTGTCGCTGTATACCGACGGTATTTAATCCAAATGGTTTTGCATAATAACCAGAAACTTTTACAAAAGGCGGGACGTCTTTAATGATGACAGAATTTGTTGCAGCAAAACTATACGCACCCACACGACAAAACTGAAATACGCCAGCAAAACCGCTCAAAATAGCATAATCTTCAACCGTAACATGCCCTGCTAAAGAAGCATTGTTAGCAAAAATAGTATGGTTTCCTATTATGCAATCATGCGCGATGTGCACATAAGCCATAAATAAATTATCATTACCAATTTTGGTTAATGAATTATCTTGCACCGTACCACGATTAAATGTGCAAAATTCACGTATCGTGTTCCTATTACCTATTTCAAGCCGAGTTGGCTCACCACAAAATTTCAAATCTTGCGGGCATTCGCCAAGAGAAGAAAACTGAAAGATTTTATTATCGCGACCAATACTTGTTGGTCCTTGAATAACGACATGCGGCCCTATCCATGTCCCCTCACCAATTTCCACATCAGGCCCAATCACTGAATAAGGACCTATATGAACATTCTTAGCTATCTTTGCAGAAGCATCAATTATCGCTGTTTTATCAATCACAACCTTGACCTCGTTTTATTCATTACTTGTATTCGTTTTACGTGCACTCATAAACTCTGCCGAACAAGCCAACTCATCACCCACATAAGCTGAGCCTTCTAATTTCCAAATGTCTCGCTTGGAACGCAATACTTTTACTTCCAAACGCAATTGATCACCAGGTTCAACAACGCGACGAAATCGTGCATTATCAATCCCAGCAAAATAATAAAGAATGCCATCTTGATAGGTTGTATTTGTAGATTTATATGCAAGCACACCACCTGCCTGTGCCATTGCTTCCAATATCAAAACACCTGGCATCACGGGCCTACCTGGAAAATGTCCCATGAAAAAAGCTTCATTCATAGTGACATTTTTAAGTGCAACTAATGATTTACCTGGATCGATATCAATAATTCTATCGATTAATAGAAAAGGATAACGGTGAGGTAGCAATTTTAAAATTTCATGTATATCCATTACAGACTTCATGATTGTTTTCTCTCTGTCAGCTCTTTAAGAGACGATTCTAGTGTTTTGACACGCTGTATTAAATTTTCCAGGCGATGAAACCTAGCATTATTTTTGCGAAATTCATGATTAGGTACTGCACCGACTATACCTGATGAATAAATACCGGGCTCAAGAATTGATTTAGTAACAGCTGTCATGCCAGTAATCATGACTTTGTCACAAACGCTAATATGACCAGCAAAACAGCTAGCGCCGCCTATCATACAGTTTTTACCGATGACTGTGCTGCCAGCAATAGCCGTACAACCGGCAATAATGGTGTTTTCGCCTATACGGACGTTATGTCCAATCTGGATGAGGTTATCGAGTTTCACGCCATTTTCAATGACCGTATTTTCAACCGCGCCTCTATCAATGCTAGTATTTGCCCCTATATCTACATCGTCACCAATGTCGACGCTGCCCAATTGTGGGACCCTATGCCATGCACCTTTTTGATTAGCGAACCCAAACCCATCAGCCCCTATAACAACACCGCTTGCAAGATGGCTACGTTTACCGATTTTAATACCGTGATATAACGTTACACGTGCATCTAATTGAGTGGCTTCACCAATTTCCGAAAAATCACCTATAGCACACTGTGGCCCAATCACAGCACGGGGACCGATTTTGACATGCTGGCCGATAACACAATAAGGCCCGATATAAGCAGAAGGATCAATTTCACAGCCTTCGCCTATAATAGCTGTTGGATGAATACCTGAGTATTCACTGCGCTGAGGTGCGAAATATTCAGCAATTTTCGCGTAAACATAGTGGGGGTTTCGACTAACGATAGCCGTTACCGGACAGTTTTCTGCATCTTCAAGACCGAGAATAACAGCCGAAGCTTCCGTGGAGAGTAAATGCTTTCGATATGAAGAATTTGTCAGAAATGTAATATGGCCTAGTTTCGCTTGCTGAATCGTACCAACGCCACTAATCATACAGTTAGCGTCACCTTGAATAGTAACGTCCAGTCCCTTCACTAGCTCAGATAATGAATACTGCATAGAAAAGTAAAAACTCTTTATAAAATAGACAGATAAATATAGATAAATTTAGCCGAGGATTATAGCAACAAAAAGGCGGGAAGTAAAAATTCTGAGCTTAAAATCTCCTCCAGTTAAGGAGGAGATTTTAATGGATAACTTAACTCTTGCTATTGAACTGTTTTGCAACGTCTTTGGTAATATCATTACCATCAGCAGCAAAAATAACCGCTTGAGAGTCAAGTACTAGTGTATAACCTTGAGCTTTAGCTATCGTGCTAACGATACCATTTAAGTCGCTCAAGATACCTGACATGATTTTGTTTTGTTCTTTTTGCAAGTCTTGTTGATAAGCAACAACTTGTTTAACCAAGTCTGATCTGTCAGCTGCAACTTTCTTTTGCATATCATCACGATCTTTTTGACTCATAGTTGGTGATTCTTTCTTGAATTTATCCAACTCGTCTTGCAATGCTTTTTGTTCATCACCAATCTTGGTTTGACGAGCTTTGAATTGGCCTTCTAATTTTTTGCTCAGCTCAACAACTCGCGGTGATTGTTGTAACACTTGCTGCACATTAACGACAGCAACTTTCATCATTGTTGCATCAGCTGCCTGACAAACACCAACACCAGTTGCTAACAAGAGTGCGCCTACAAACACGCCAATTTTTTTGATCATCTTCATGATTGTCTCCAAATAAATTTATATGCTAATTCCATCAACTAGTTACTTTTCCCAAGCCTATTAAACATCCATTGCCTCGGCTGCAGATCGTAGCATGATGCCATGTTTATCAGAAATTTGCACCCAGAGCAAACTGGATTGTTTCTCTATCGTCATGCGCTTGTCGATTTAGCGGTTGCGCTACACTAATTTCGACAGGGCCAAATGGAGTAATCATTTGTGCATCCAAGCCTACCGCGTATCGCACTGATCCAGAGTTTGTACTTTGGCCACCAAATCTGCGATTACTAAGTGAGCTATACACATTACCCGCATCCAGAAATGCCGTTGTACGCAAATTATCTGAAATAAAGTTTGGGAAAATCAGACCAGCACTCGCATCAACAAGCATGTTGGCGCCGAATGGACGGAAGTTAGAATCTCGTGGGCCTAATGTATAACCTTGATAGCCACGTACAGATTCAATACCACCTGCATAATAATTTTTAAAGAATGGATAATCTTGTGGGCCTGCAAAACCGCTTCCATATCCTAAATCAGCACGTGTTACAAAAATAAATTGTTCAGTTATTGGATTGAACATTTTACCGTGGTAATTCAACGTATAAAAAGCTAATGAATCTCGTGTAATAGGAGCATATCCATCAGCGAACAAAGTATTAATCGATCCAGATGTCGGGAAAATAGCTCTATCACGTGAATCACGTGCATAACCTAATTTGAAATCAATTTCTTCAAAATGTGTCCCGTGACGAGTCACAAACGTATTAATCTGATTCGACAAACCACTTGGTACTATATATACAATTGTATTTTGATATGAAGCACCTACCGACACACGATTACTTGCTCTTTCTTCCTGACCGACTGGAATACCATACAACACGCCAAGATCATATTCACTTGTCGTAAATCCACTCGTAATACCCGCACCGCTTGGGTTAACTTTTGAAATCGCAAAATTAAAACTTCGGCTAATTCCATCAGGTGTGTAATAAGGGTTCGTATAATCAACACCATAAAATTGTTCGTACTTGCTTTCGGACAAGTTAACACCGAATGTATTGCCTGTTCCCATGAAATTCTTTTGATTAAAACCAGCTCCCAACATCGTGCGATAGAGTTGTGAATAACCGATTTTGAAAGTTGCTTGCGCAGAGCTTTCTTCTTTCACTTTATAATTAACATCCACCAAATCATTTGCGTTAGTTGCAGTTTCTTCTGTTTGCTGCTCACCCGATTCGCCGTTGACCGGATTAACTGACATTTCTACATCACGAATGTACGGCAGCATTGTTAAGCGATGTTTGGAAATGTCCAATTTTTCTGTTGATGCAGGTGCTGCTTCCATTTGCTGCATTTCACGACGCAACACAACATCATTCGTACGATTGTTTTCCGAGAAAGTAATGTGACGTACATAAGCACGCTTACCTGGATTAACATCAAATATTAAAGTGACTTGATGCGCTTTATCATCTATTTGCGGACGTAATGAAACTTTCGTGAAGATATAACCTTTATTACCCAGCGCCCTCGTGATTGCTTTTTCTGAGTCCATTATTTTTTGTCGAGAAAAAGTATCGCCAGGATGAATTTTAATTAATTTTTCCAAGTCTTCGCGAGGAACAATGAACTTGCCTTTTAATTCATAACCTTTAATTGTATAAAGGTCACCTTCTTCAACTACCACATTGATAAATACAGATTTACGATCAGGTGTTACTTGAGCTTGTGCTGATTTGACTTCGAAATGTAAGTAACCATGGTCCATGTAAAAAGCACGCAGCTTTTCCATGCTTTGTTCTAAACGTTCTTCTGAATAACGATCACTTTGAGTAATGAATGAAAAAATACCCGTTGTACTAACATCCAATTGTTTAGCTAATGTTTTGTCATCAAATGCTTTATTACCAATAATCGAAATACGATGAATTTTTGCTACTAAACCTTCAGAGATAACGATTTGAACCGAAACACGATCACGCGACATAGGTGAAACATTCACATCTACACGCGCATTATATCGTCCTAATTGATAGTACTGGTTCAGTAATCCTTGTTTAATTTTTTCCAGCACTGCGGGATTATAAATACGCCCCTCGGCAATATCCATGGATTTCATGACAGTGGTTAATTTATCAGTAGGAATAACAGAATTACCTGTTACTTTTAATTGGCCAATTGTAGGACGCTCAATAACATGAATAACCAGTGTGTTATTTTTTCGCGCCAAAGAAATGTGTTCAAAGAAACCAGTTTGATAAAGCGCCCTTAAAACATCGCCTGTTTTAGCGGGACTAAGCGTTTGACCACGTTTAATTGGCAAATAGCTTTCAACTGTTTGTGGTGTCGCACGTTGCAATCCTTCGATTTCAATCCGCTTGACTACAAATCCTTCTTGCGCCCATGCCGCAATAAATAACTGGGACAACAAAAGTATCACATATGCAATTTTTTTCATTGTTCGTATTTTATTCGTTATTGTCACGTTAAATTAAGCTGCCAATTATCTTGGCTTTTTTATTTAAAATCCAGTTTTATTATTGTCATTGCTCGCAATTGGATAGTTATATATTTCATTGATAAAAAACGATTGAGTATAATCATCAATGAATTATTTATGCAGTAATAACAGAGTTCAACTTAAATACATTCCGAGTATCCATGCACCAAATGCAAAAATAGGTGCTGCTGCCGTTAAGCTGTCGATTCTATCTAACAAACCTCCATGGCCTGGTAATAAACTTCCTGAATCTTTTAATCCTGCCTGGCGTTTTAACATGCTCTCAAATAAATCACCAATAATAGAAAATAAAACCGTACTAAGACCTAACACAACACACCATATCCAAATCGATGTAGGAGTATGCGCTATCCACAATGCCGCTAAAACAATGATAGTTGAAAAAAATAAGGCACCCATCATGCCCTCAAAACTTTTTCCTGGGCTAACACGTGGAGCAAGTTTTGTTTTTCCCCATTTTTTACCAGCAAAATAAGCCGCAGAATCAGCGCCCCAAATCAGGACAAACAAGAATAAAATTGCATAAACGCCATCATTCTGATTACGAATATAATTAATTGCCGCCCAACATGGCACCATCACCAACAGTCCCATCAAGCCGCGTGCAACAATGCTATTACGCCACCAGTCACTTCCGCGCGGATAGAGGAATACCATCGTCATTGCAATGATCCACCAAATAAATGCGCCGAATAAAATGAATGCAGGTGGAATAAATAACGCAAAAGCAAACATAAAGACAACAAGAACAAGATAAGCAGCACGCCATATTGGGGTTTGCACTTGCATGAGATTAGTCCATTCCCATGCACCGCCTAGCGCAATAAAGCCAGTCAAGAACATAAATGCAAACGGCGGCAAATAAAATAAAAGTAAAACAACAATGGGGATTAAGATAATTGCAGTTATGATGCGTTGTTTGAGCATGATGTTATGTCCTTTACTATTTTTATTTTACACATCCGTCATTGCTGTACAGATTATATATTGCGCTGATAAATTCTCCGTTCGCCCTGAGGAGGCGCGTTTT